>JBKEGM010000004.1:0-29975 GCA_046710005.1 Natrialbaceae archaeon | reverse complement strand
TCATTCGACGGGACAGAACTGTTCTACGAAGACGTGGGGGAGGGACGACCTGTCGTCCTCGTTCACGGATGGGCCGCGAGCCACGAGTTCTTCGAGCCCCAGTTCACTGCGCTCAAGGACTCGTACCGCGTTATCGGTGTAGACCTTCGAGGTCACGGGAAGTCGGAGAAACCGGCCGGAGATTACGGATACGACACGTACTCGAAGGACCTCGAGTATCTCATGGGTGAGCTGGATGTTGAGGATGCGGCCTTGGTCGGCTGGTCGATGGGTGGCGGTGCCGTCACCCGATACGCCGGTGCGTTCGGCGACCACATCAGTCAACTGGGTCTCATCGGTCCAGCCGCGCCGAAGTTCCTGCAGGACGAGGACTACCCTCACGGGCTGCCCGAGGAGGAAGTCATGCCGCTGCTGGACGAGGAGAAGAACAACCGCGCCGATTACCGGCATACGGTCTACGAGACCGCCGTCCACCGCGATGTCGACGACGCAACCCACCAGTGGTTCTGGGAGCTATCGATGCAGACGCCCAGGTGGACCGGTGTGCCGAGCTTCGAGGCCCTCATCGAAGAGGACATGACCGACGACGCGCGACAGATCGATGTCCCGACGCACATCTTCCAGGGCGACCAGGACGCGTTCTGCCCAGCCAGCGGCGCACACCACCTCGCCGAGCTCATCGGGGAGTCCAACGCGACTGTCACGGAGTACGAGGATGTCGGTCACACGCCGATGTGGGAGGTAGAAGAGCAGTTCAACGAGGACCTCAAGGGGTTCTTGGCGGAGCACTAGGGGCAGCGGCTTCCTTTTCCACGACGGCTTCGCCGGTTCGTGAGAGCACTCCTGTAGTGGTTCCAGAAGGTTCCGTATCGCAGAGTGTTCCCGGATTCAGTCGAGCGGTTTGATGACCTCGTCGCTGAACCGTTCGATGGCCTCGACTGACTCCTCGTAACTGAGCGTCGGATATTCCAACCGCATGATGAAGTGGCTGTTGTCGTTGAGAACCTCCTCGTATTGGCGAACCTCGTCCCGGAGGTCGTCCGGGCCGCCGTAGACCGAGAACGCCTGGAACGCTGCCTCGGGGTCGTCGGGTTCCTCCATATCGTCGAAGTCGGAGGACTCTGCGAACCACTGGGCGTAGATGTTCTGCGTGTATATCAGTCCGTCTCGCATCCGTTCCCACGCGTCCTCCTTGTCGTCGCCGATGAAGCCGTCCCGGAGTACGTGTATCGGGAACTCACTCACGTCAGCCCCGGCATCGTCGAGCATCTCGACGATCCCCTCGATCTCCTCAAGCGGAGACGTTAGCCCCCCAATATACCCGTCGCCGATGTCCGTACAGCGGCGAATCGCCGGTTCGCTCAATCCACCAACGACGATGGGGAGATCTTCGCCCTGGGGTGGGGTCGGATTCACAATCGCATCCTCGTAGGAGACGGTGTGTCCGTCGTAGGAGAACGACCCTTCGGACCAGGCTCGTCGACAGACCTCCACGCAGTCGAGTAGCCGGGGGACCCGTTCTGATTTCGGGACATCGAACTGCTCGAACTCCGGATCATGATAGCCAATCGCGAGGCCGAGTTCGAACCGGCCATCGGAAACCGCGTCGACGGCTGCGGCATCTTCTGCGAGCAACAGCGGGTCGTAGAACGGGGCGAGCGCAACTCCGACCCCGATGGTGATCTCCGATGTGGCCTCGGCCATCGCCGAGGTTATCGTGAACGGAGAGGAGAGATAATTGTCGTTCGATCGGTGATGCTGCGAGACCCACACCGAATCGAAGCCCTCCGCTTCGGCCTTCTTGGCGAGGTCGATGCTCTCTCGATAGCGCTCCCCCGGTGTCCGTGGGTCATCCTCCGGTAGCTGGGTGGTGAACGGGCCGAGTCCGAACTTCATGCTAACACCACTCACGCACCTACGACAAATAATTTCCCCCTGTCGTCGGTAGCTGCCTGTGCCAGCAGAGGGGAACAGTCGATATTCACCGGGAGGGCGTATCCTCGAGAACCGACTGGTCCTCGTACTGTTCCCGGAGGGTGCTCTTGTCGAACTTGCCGGTACTGGTCTTCGGAACCTCGTCAACGAATACGATACTGTCAGGGAGCCACCAGCGGGGGAAGCGCTCCGCTAGATGGTCTCGGAGCGTCTCGGCATCGACCTCGCCACTCGTGTTGACGATTGCGAGTGGCCGTTCCTGCCACTTCTCGTGTGGAATACCGATTACTGCGGCTTCCCGCACGGATTCGTGGCTCATCAACTCGTTTTCGAGTTCGAGTGAGGAAATCCATTCCCCGCCGCTCTTGATGGCGTCGTCTTTCCGGTCGACGATGTCGATGTAGCCGTACTCGTCCCACGTCGCAATGTCTCCGGTCTTCAGCCAGCCATCGTCCGTGAGTGCCTCCTCCGTCGCATCGGGACGGTTGTGATATCCGTCGGTGACCCACGGTCCACGAACCTCCAGTTCGCCGAACATCTCGCCGTCCCGTTCGATCTCCTCGCCGTTCTGGTCACGAACGCACGCTGAAACACCAGGGACGGGGATGCCCGCCTTCGCACGCTGAGTGTACTGTTCCTCCTTGGATAACGCTGCGGTCTCCGACGTGAGCGTACTCACGGTTCCGACAGGTGACATCTCCGTCATACCCCATCCCTGGAGGATGGGGACATCGAACTGCTCCTCGTATCGCTGGAGTAGCGATTTCGATGGGGCGCTCCCTCCGACGACGAGTCGGTCGATACACGAAATGTCGTGGTCGAACTCCTCGTCGAGTCCCTCGATGACACCTATCCACAGCGTCGGGACGGCAGCGGCGTACGTAACCTGTTCCTCCTCTATGACCCGGGCGATGGTCTCCGGTTGGGTCTGTTGATTCGGGAGTACGATAGTACTCCCGGCAAACGTCGCGGAGTACGGTAGCCCCCACCCGTTCGCGTGGAACATGGGGACCACAGGGAGAACCGTATCGTGCTCGCTGATACGATGCGTATCGGAGTGTCCCATCATCATGCTGTGCAGGTAGACCCCCCGATGAGTGTACTGGACCCCTTTCGGCTTTCCGGTCGTCCCGGAGGTGTAGCAGATGCCACACTCTCGGTCCTCGTCGAGGTCGGGCCAGTCGTACGTCGTCGGCTGTCCTTCGAGGAGGTCCTCGTACCCAATCACGGGCTCCAGCGATGTCTCGGGAATCTCGCCACCGAGCACGACGTACTGCTCGACGGTCTCGAACTCATCGGCGAGCGGTTCGATCACCTCGAGCAGTTTCGGGTCGATGAAGACGACACGATCCTGGGCGTCGTTGAGGAGATAGCGGAGGTGTTCGTCGGGAAGTCGGTGGTTCACCATGTGGAGGCTCCGGCCGCTGCAGGCCGGGCCGTAGTACAACTCGTAATGCCGGAAGTTGTTCGGGGCAACTGTGGCCACCCGCGCGTCACCCCTGACCCCGAGGTCGTCGAGTGCGTGTGCCAGCTGGCAGATCCGCTCGTAGGCGTCCGCGTACGTGTACCGATGCGTGCCATCGTCCTGCTTCACGGTCACAATCTCCTTCGATGGATAGAGCGTGACTGCGCGGTTGAGAAGCTTCTCGACAGTGAGTTGTACGTCCATCATGGCTGTACAGGAAATCTAACCCTGCCCGTCAAATAAAACCTCGTGTGGGAGGTCCACGCAAGCCGCTTCTCACCGCTTCGCTGTGCCGACCTGATTGTCTGTGGCCAGAACGTATCCGGTCGGGGGGACGAAGGCGTGGAACCGAAGCGTCAGATGGGACAGAGACGGGCCACTGGAACCTGAAATCGGCGTACGTCGATTAGTAGCCGGGCTCTCCAGGGCTCGGCCACTCCTCGCGCATCCAGGGGATGATGTTCTCGCCGAAGTGCTTGAGTTGCGCGTTCGCTTCGTCGGGTTTGAAGCCGGCGACCTCGAACCACGCTTCGAAGTTGAAGTCCTCGAACTGAAGCGTCTCTTTGAAGTTCGCGATCTTGTCCTTGAGTTCGTCGGTGTCGCCGATCATGGCGATGTCCCGCTCGATGAGCATCTCCGCGGTTACGGTGGTGTCCGGATCAATCGGGTCCTCGTCGACATCCGAGAGGACAGCGGCGAACCCGAACGGACCGAAGTACGACCAGCCGTGTTCGAGACCGCGCTTCCATCGATCGAGGGTCTCCTCGTCGTGTCCATCCACGTCAGTGTTGAACACGAATCGGCCCACCATACAGCCGCGCTGCCGCTCCTCGTCCCAGCCGCGCTTGAAGGGCTCTCCATCGTATTCGGGACGCCGGTCCGGCCATCCCGCCTCCTCGGAGAACTCCATGAACATGTCGATATTCTGCTTCATCACTCGCGGGGGTTCGAGCGTGAAGAAGCCGTTGAACCCGTTCTTGGCCCCGTACTCGATCGTCCGGGGTGAGGTCATGGGGAGCCAAATCTGCGGGTGCGGCTCCTGCTGGGGTTGCGGATAGACGGGGAACGACTTGAGGGTCGTTCCGCCGCCGAGTACGGAGTTCATCGCGACCATCGAGTACTTCTCGTCGTCCCGCCAGTTCAGCATGTCATCGACATCGTGGTCGGTGACATCGTGTTCGAGCCACTTCTTCTCCATCGAGTGGTGCCACTTCGTGTGTTTCGGCGGGTAGTAGTGGTAGTTCCCCTCGTAGGAGAACAGGTCCTGGGTCCAGGCCTGCTCAATTATCTCCCACTTCTCCATGAACGACTGCCGGTTCTCCTCCTGGTCCTGCACGGACCCCGACCAGAATTGACCGAGAACCTCGTTCTCGCGGGGCTGGTATCCGCGACCGACGCCGATTTCGGCTCGGCCATCGCTTATCAGGTCAAGCATCGCTGCCTGTTCAGCGAACCGAACCGGCTCGTGCCACGTGATGATGTTCCCGCCCTGGGTGAGTTTGATATCCTCGGTCTGGGCAGCAACCGCCATCTGAGACATCATTGGGTTCGGGCTGTACTCGGGCCCCGGTGCCTCGAAATGGTGCTCCGGCATCACGTACCGGTCGAATCCGTACTCTTCAGCGAGTACACCCCATTCGACTTGGTGTTTCGTTACCTGTTTCAGGTCCTCGTGAACGTCTCGAATCGAACCATCCGTGATCTTCGTTCCATCGTCCAATTCGAGCGGATCAACGTTGGTTGTCCCGATGTGGAATACGCTGACTTCTACCATGGCGTTACAAGCACCCTGTTTTCCGGTAGGACATTTATAGGTTATGGGTTATTATAAAATATATTATATAAGTAATATGTGCGTTCAGGCCACAGCCATTCCCGCGGTATCCTGGTTTCATATAATATTTATTACATTTCGGAATATCCAAATGGGTACTCGCCCAGCGTACAGTTGATGTCCGAAAGTCAGTACAACATCAGCGGGCAGACCACCATCGTCACGGGTGCATCGGGAGGTATCGGCAAGGCCATCGCCGAACGGTTCACGGAGCAGGGCGCGAACGTCGTCATCTGCTCTCGCGACCAGGCGGCAATCGACGAGGTAGCAGCGGGGATCCGGCAGAACGAGCCGGATGGGGCTATCAGGGCTATCGAGTGTGACATCACGGACCGGACCCAGGTCGAGGGGCTCGTCGACGCGACCGTCGATGAGTTCGATAGCCTCAACATCCTGATCAACAACGCTGGTGCCAGTTTCTTGGCGCCGTTCAGTGAAGTCTCGGAGAACGGATGGCAGACGATTCTCAACATCAATCTAACCGGGACGTTCAACTGCACACAAATCGCGCATGAGCGGATGCGAGCGAGCGACGGCGGGAGCGTCGTGAACCTCTCTAGCGTGGCTGCGATCGATGGCTCACCGCGGATGGCCCACTACGGTGCCGCAAAAGCGGGGGTCATCAATCTCACCAAGACCCTCTCGTACGAGTTCGCTGAGGACAACATCCGGGTGAACTGCGTCGCCCCTGGTATCATCGCGACGAAGGGGATGGAAACTCAGATGGACTTCACAGCCGAAGAAATCGACCGTGAGACGGTCAAGCGTCGTATCGGTACGGTCGATGAAATCGCCGAAGTCGTTCAGTTTCTCGCCAGCCCTGCTGCATCCTACGTTACGGGGCAGACACTTGCTGTCGAAGGAGTCCCCCACGTCGAGGAGACCCACGAGTTCGACAAACCGTACTCGTGGGTATGACCGTCGATGAGGTCCGGAGGTCGTCCCCCGCGAAATAGATATCTCGTTCGTCAGCCCCACGGTCTCCGAGTTTGACTGTCCCGAGTCGAGCGACCCGACCGTTCTCAACATTTATTGTGAATGACTCGCAAGCGAGAGTTATGAGCACCCAAGGCACACCACAGCAGGCACTCGACTATCTCGAGATCAAGAACCTCCGTTCGAAGTACGCACAGACGATCGACCATGCTGCGGCGACCGGGGAGTGGGAGGAATTCGTTGCGCTCTACACCGAAGACGCGGTCGTCGATTACCCCCAGACCACGATGCAGGGACACGACGAGATAGAGGCATTCGGAAACGAAATCGAGGACTTCTACGAGTTCAGCATGCATACCGCGCTGATGCCGGTGATAGAGGTCAACGACAATCAGGCCACTGGGGAGTGGTACATGCTCGTGGTTTACACTGCGACGGACGGCAGTGAGGGGTACGTCGTGGGACGGTACGAAGACGAGTACCGCCGGGTCGACGGCGACTGGAAGTTCAGTCGAATCGAAGCAATCATTTCGAAAGACACGGGTGGATTCCACACCTGAGCGGGAATCCCCCGGTGACGGGAGAGTTAGCGTCACTGCGTTCTCGAACGAGCGGTCGCTTGGACAAGCCGAATGATGGTGGGCACCCGTAACACTGTGGCCGTCTGCTTGCACCCGCAGCACCTGAAACGCACGCTCTCGATCACCCTGATCGTCGGGACGTGGCTTACACTGTACAACCAGGGGGGTGTCCTGATATCCACGAACGTGACTGCCGTACTCGTCGGGAAGATCTTCCTCAACTATCTCACCCCGTTCGTCGTCTCGAACTGGGGACTGCTCTCGCGAGAGCCACATATGGGCGAGTGACACGGTTCTGCCCTGCAGCTGATAACGGTATTGGGGGGTTCTTGAGGCTGATACCCCGACTGCAGATTGAGGTGTAGCGGCCCGCGGCTGTGGTATCTGGACAGGACCAGTCGCTCGCCGCTATGGGTGACTCCCCCTTCGTCCGCTCTCGTTCCGTGACGAGTGTTGGTACAGTACGGTCCGTTACGAACGTTCTGGCTCGAAGTATCCAGCGGGGGTCAGACGAGCGTGTATCCCCCGTCGACGACGAGCTTAGCCCCTGTGATATAACTAGCCTCCTCGGAGCCGAGGAATGCGACGGCGTTGGCAATCTCCTCAGGGTCGCCCATCCGTCCGAATGCGGTCATCTGGATGCCCGCTTGCAGTTCCTCCTCGGTAGTGACTGCCTGTGGTGCGCCAGTATCTATCAACCCAGGGACGATGGTGTTCATCGTGACCCCGTGTTGGGCAACGTCCAAGGCGGCACTCCGTGTGAACCCCAGGACTCCTCCCTTGCTGGCGGCGTAATGAGAGAGGTCGTTCGACCATCCGATCTGTCCTCCAGCAGCCGAGGAGAGATTGATGATGCGGCCGTAGTTCTGTTCCCGCATGGCTGGGAGCGCAGCCTGGGTACAGTTGTACGTCCCGTTCAGGTTGATATCGAGGACGTTGCTCCAGTCCTCCTCATCCATCTCCTCGAGAGTATGTGTGGGGAAGATACCGGCCACGTTCGCGAGAATGTCGAGGCGACCGAACTCCGCCAGTCCCGCCTCGACGACCGTCTCGACCTCGGTCGGATCTGTCACGTCCATCGTCTGGGCTATCACACGCGATCCCGTCGACTCGATGTCAGCAGCTACCTCCTCGATTTCGTCGACGACATCAGTTACGATCACGTCGGCCCCGTTTTCGGCGAGGACACGGGATGTCGCTGCGCCGATGCCACCACCGGCGCCGGTGACAAGGGCCACTCTATCGGATAGGTCGATCATGTCTCCATAGAGGAGTGCTCTGCCTCCCGTATTAAATCTATGGGACACACCCACACTGTTTCCGGACGTGCATTCACGCTTCCGATGGATGGGTCGTCCCCGCGAAGATCAGTACACGGCTCGCCGAGGCCACCAGTCCGGCGGAACAGCTAGGTGGATCAGCAGCAACGAGATCCGTCGGATTCCCTCGAGCTGCCGGTCTCGCTCTGAGCGGCGCGCGGATGTCGGACTTGAGGACACCGCTAGTGCGCGCCGGAAAATTTATTCCGGTGGCCGAATGGTGTTACCATGGAACAATGGCAGCAGAAGAAGCCCATGCCGATGACGTAGAGACACGTCTCCGCGAACTGGAGGCGAAGGAGTCGATCCGTCAGCTCAGAAGCGAGTACTGCTACCGGGCAGACGCCCGCGACTGGGAACGCTGGGCTGACGTATTCACCGAAGACGGTCGGATCGAGGTCGATCAGCTCGGGACCTATGAGGGCCGGGACGAGATTATCGAATTCGGTGAGGAGGTCATCGCGGCGGAGTACCAGTGGTTCTCCCACATGGTCCACAACGGTGTTATCGAAGTAGACGGGGACGAAGCGACGGGAAGATGGTACTTCGAGGTCCCCTGCGTCTCGAAGGAGACGCTGCTCAACGAGGGAGAAGCCGGCTGGTTGCAGGGCCAATACGACGAGGACTATCGCCGTGTGGATGGCGACTGGAAAATCTCCCGGAGCGAAGCGGAGTTCCACTACGTCGCGAATCACGACGAGGGGTGGGCCGACCAGATTCTGGCACAACTGGCCGAGCAGTAGGCCCTTCGACCCGGAGTCTGGGCCGTCCCGTCACGACACGGCCTCCGACTCCCGACGGCCACCGACCGAGTGCTGCTCGGGAGTCCTGCACTCGACTACCGGAGAAGCGGGGCGGAGGCTGACGCTCACCCCGTGGCGAGGGACTCCTTCACCGTTTGTCCCTCGACGTACGGGATGCTGTGACGGCGGGCGTACTGCCGCGCATCCATCTTCGACAGCGCTCGTCCTGTTCCCTCGTCGAGCATCTCACAGACCACAGCGGCCGGCGCGCGGCCGGCCGCTCTCGCCAGCGTGATTCCCAGCTCCGTGTGCCCCTGTCGTGTCGAGAGCAGTCCCGGCGCGCCACGCAGGATGTGAACGTGGCCCGGTGAACGGAACTCGGCGGAGAAATCGACGCTCTCGGGGTCGGCCGCTGCCCTCCCGAGTGCCGTGATAGTCCTCGCACGGTCGATATCTGTGATGCCGGTAAAGGTGTCCACGTGGTTGACTGGGAGCGAGAACGACGAGCGCTCGTCGTAGTCGAGGTCCTTATTCCGGGCTGTCGGATGGGATAGCTCGTCCGCGAGGAACGGGAGGCCGAACGCTTCTGCGACCTCGTGGGAGACGGCGACACAGACCAGCCCCCCCGCATTGTTCCGCATCGTCGCCACATCGTCCGGCGAGACCGCAAGTGCTGGGTAGACGAGGTCTATTTCACCCTCTCGATCGTCAAAGTCGTGAACGAGAACCGGCTTCCCGGCCCGGAAGGCCTTGAGTGCCTTATCGACGGTGCCACCCAGCGAGACGTTACTCGCCGTCGTCTCTACCTGCAGTGGTTCGCTCAACATGATCGGCAGTCACCCCCTGTGCCCCGCTTCCGGCGGCGTCCTCGAGGCGACGAGCCCCGGGAACGACGTGGTAGTCCGGATTGCGGTCCGTTCGATCGTTCGCCAGTTCGCCGCTCTCCCTTGCCGACCAGCGCTTTTTTATCGTTCATGGTTTTGCACCGAGTTCGAGTGCCCCAACGTTTTGGGTGCGGCGTAATAAGCATTGTTGCGTTATACCGTACCACATACCGATACCACGCTGGTGGTACCGGGGTACGTTCCTCCGCCCGATGCAGGACCGGAAGATGGGCTCTGTCCCACGCTTTCGGGAGGTACTGCTACCCGATACACCGCGGGCGACTGCCCACGGGAATCCCCGAAGCGAAAGGCGGTATCGCCGGACAGCGACGTGGCAGGTCGCAGCACCGTCCAGTTCTCTCGGCGGGCCCCGATGGTGCGGGAGCGCCGTGGGTCGGTGTTCGAGAGGTCATCCGTCCCCGGCATCCAGACATCCCCATCCATTTTTATACGATAGGGTCGAGTCAAACCTTGGGAGCAGGAATCGATAATGTTCAGCTACCAATCCATCCGGCGGATTACGGTGAAGTACGTCCCCGGCCGACGGAGGAACCCATGAGCGGGAACGACGATATCTTCGGCAGGATCGTCGACGAGCAGGCGTTGCGCGAGCGGCTCGAACGGGAGCTAGGTCCCGCAGAGACCTTCGAGGTATCCCGACATCAGGCGGGTCACTCGAACGAGACCCTGTTCATCACCTGGGGTGACGAATCCCTCGTCGTACGCCGGCCACCCGTCGGGGCGACTGCGGATTCAGCCCACGATATCCTGCGTGAGTATCGCGTGATGGATGCCCTTCAGGAGACCAGCGTTCGGGTTCCACGAACGGAGTTCGCCTGTGAAGACCACGCAGTGATGGGGTGTGATTTCTACGTCATGGAACGGCTGGACGGTGACGTGCTCCGGCAGATGGAGCCATCCCAGTACCGGGACCCGGAGTCGCGACAACGAATCGGTGAGGAGCTGGTGGATCGGCTGGTGGAGATACACGCAGTTGATTACGAGGCTGCCGGGCTCGCCGAGCTAGGCCGCCCTGAAGGATACACCCAGCGCCAAGTTGAACGCTGGCACAAACAGCTCGACTGGGCAGTCGATGCCACCGCGGACGAGCGGGAACTCCCGTTCGTCGACGAAATCACGACGTGGCTCGACGGCAACGTACCGGAGTCGTCTCCCCAGACGCTCGTTCACGGCGACTACAAGCTCGACAACGTGATGTTCAACGGGAGTACACCTCCGGAAATCATAAGCGTTCTCGACTGGGAGATGGGTTCGCTCGGGGACCCGCTCACTGACCTCGGCTGGCTACTCCTCTTCTGGCACGACCCGGAGGATTCGGAGCCAGCAGTCCCGGCGCTCATGCCTTCGTTCACGGAGCACGAGGGGTATCCCAGCAAACAGGACCTAGTAGATCGGTATGAGAGACGGAGTGGAAGACAGTTCGAGAACCAGCAGTTCTACAGAGTCCTGGCCGCGTACAAACTCCTGGGTATCTGTGAGATGTTCTTTCGACGCCACCTGGAAGGGGAGACAGACGATCAATTGTACCCGAAGATGCGGAACCAGGTGCCCACACTGGCCGAGCACACGTCACGGATTATCGACGGAGAGATGCCGCTATAGAGCCGGGAGCTATCGGCTCAACTTGTATCCGCTCTCCCGGTCCCACACGCCATTAGTAATCGAGGTATCCCGTAGCTTCTTGTTCTGTACTTTCCCCGCTGGACTGCGGGGTAACTCGTCCCGGAGTTCGATGTACCGCGGAAGTTTGTGGTAGGTGAGTCGCTTCTCGCAGTGTTTGCTCACGTCGATAGGGCTCAAGTCGGCATCGTCCCTGGGAACGACGATCGCCTTTATGACTTCGTTCCCGACATCGTCCGGTACGCCGATGACGACGGAGGTAGAAATGTCCGGGTGTGAGTCCATAACGCTCTCTATCTCGAGCGAGGAGATACGTCCTCCGACGCGACCGAGGTGTATCGAATGGGCCTTGTTGGCGACGAAGTGGAGGTACCCGTCCTCGTCGATGTACCCGATATCGTTCGTGTGGATCCACTGGTTCTGGCACGTTTGGACCGTCAATTCCGGAGCCTCGTAGAACTGCTGCATCATCGTATGGGTACGATTCGAGCGAACGAGGATTTCACCGGTGTTTCCGATCGGAACCTCCCAGTCGTTTTCGTTGACGATCTTGATGTCCACGTACGGAAGGGGCTTTCCTACACTCCCCACTTTCCGGCTGCCCGGCCGATTAGTGGTCGCAATCGTCGCGCTAGGTGTGATGCCGTACGCTTCCAGAACGGTGATGTCGAACCGTTCCTCGAAATCGGAGATCAGGCTCTCGTCGATATCGAAACCGAATCCGTGCCCCAGCACGTACTCGGTTGGGTTCTCGTCTCCCTTTTTGCCCTGATTATACAGTACAGAGAGCATCCGCCCCAGGTAGAGGAATATCGTGGCGTCGTATGTTCGGATCCAGTCCCAGAACTGTTCTCGCTGGAACTGTTTCTCGAAGGCGAACTCCGCCCCCGCGAACATGACACTGACGACCCCCATCTGGATGGGATAACAGCTATAGAACGGATGCGTCGTGAACACGCAGTCGTCCTGGGAAGTGTTCAGGATGTGCTCCGTCGTCTCCCAACCGGTATTGATGTACGAGTAGTGGGGGAGCATCACGCCCTGTGGATGGGTAGCCTCGTAGCGCTGGACGTAGGTTATCGAGCAGGTCTGTGACCCATCGACTTCGATATCGGGCTGTGCCGATCCGTCCCCATCGAGCAGCTGGTCGAAGCTCCGGTACGGCTGGTTGTTCTCCTGTTCCCCGACGAACAGTTCGACACCGATATTGGGGACATCCCCCCGGATCGCCTCGTAGGCTGGGCGAGTATCGTCATCGAGGACGAGGAACCGGGCATCCGTCTCTCTGAGGACGTGTAAGAGGGTATCACCGCTGAACCGGGTGTCGACCGGAACAGCGATAGCACCGATCTTGGCGAGTGCGAAGAGCATGTAGAGGTACTCCGGGCGGTTGTACAGGAGGATACAGACGGTGTCACCGGGAGAGACCCCCATCGCAAGGAGTTCATTAGCCACGGAATTGACTTTTGCGTCGAGTTCTTCGTACGTGTACGATTCACCGCGGTATCGGAAGAACGTCGAATCGCCACGGGCAGCCGCGTTCTCCTCCAGCAGATCTCCGATGGTCTCGATGTCGTCGGGAGGGCGTTCACCGGGCATCGATCGTCACCTCCGACAGGTCGCTCTCCAATGAATCCACTGACTCAAGTAGCCTCGTACCCATCTCCTCGGCCTCCGTTCCAGCGAAATCACGGGAGTTCCCGAAGACACCGATAGCATGGACTCTGTTCTCAGGCCCCCAGAATGCGACCCCGAGCGAGAGGATTCCGAGTACTGCCTCCCCGTCACTCACCACGAATCCCCGGTTCCGTACCGACTGTATCTCCTCGAACAGCGTCTCGCTATCGGTCGTTGTCCGCATGGTCTGTTCCGGAAGTCCATGCCGGGTGATGATCTGCTCAATGTACTCGTCTGTTAGTTCGGCAAGGATCGCCTTGCCTGGTGCGTGCGTGTGAAGGTAGGAACGTTTCCCGACATTCCCGTAGGTACTGGTCTGATCATCGGGAGTGATGCCGTCGAGGAAGAACCCTCGCCCGTACTCCTCGCTAACCCACCATATCGGGTAGGGGAACTCGTCGGCGAGCGACTGGATCGTGTTCCGGATCAAGTTATTGCTGCCCAGTACGTTCTTCGCCGCCATGCCGTGTGTGAGAAGACGGAGGCCCAGCCGATACCGTCCACTCTCGTTGACGACGTATCCCTCCTGTTCTAATGTAGCGAGGTAGTTATGAACTGAACTGTTCGAAATATCCAGCTGATTGGTCAGCTCGGTCGGCGTCGCACCCCCTCGGTTTTGCAAGATATCGATGATTTTGGATGCTGTTTTGACGGATTGGACCTGTCGCGAGGGGGTATCTGGGAGCATGGCCATAACATTGAAACGCTAATATAAATGTCCTCCGCTCATTGTTGATGTGCTACCCATATATTTCAGAGCATACCCCATCATCACCACATTATGTGGATGAGTGCCACTATCTATTCGATGTGGTCCCTCACGAGACGATTGGTAGCTGAAGGGTAGCCAGATGCATTTCCGGTAAATGCGGTACGGAGTAACGTGATTTTGAGAATCCTCGACAACGATCTTGTAATGGTTTCGTATCCGAGAATATTATACAACACCTACCGAGTGTAATATTCCACACAATGTAGATGACGCATATTTGATGGTAATATTGGCCTCCACATATCCTCGTTTATCGCTCCTCAGTGTGAAGATGTGACCAACCTATTAGATTACCGGATAGAGAAAAATCCACCTAGGGCCTCTGTAGCGCAGGAAGTGGCCAATGGACATCCGCAGATCGACGAGCCTTGTGAAAGGACTGCACGATCAAGACGACGAACCGAAGTTCTCATTTGGTGGTAATATATGCATTCATACAAATGCTTCTGAGATACAATGGCACCTCCTCGCTAGAGTTCGACAACTCCGGGTGAGCTACTCGCCTTTCCATAACAGAGTTATTGTTGTTATGTTTTGCAGGCCTCTCGCATGCATTCCATTGAAAACGCGGTACAGCGGTTGGGGCATAGTTTCCTGATGGCCACAGCATCAGGTTCGGCCCACAGTGGTGGACACGGTGTTCCAGATCCAGTACGTTCCCGAGGTCGGCTAGAGGTCGTCGATTCGTGAGTACCCTTCGGGGAGGGCCGCGGCATCCTCGGGGAGCAGTGCGACCAGCAGGTAGCCGGTGTAGTCCGTGAGGTACTCGACGAGCGCCGCGATGCGTTCGGAGTCGAGCGCCTCCAGCGAGTCGAGCAGGATGAAGGGAAGATCTTCGTACACCTCGTGGGCGAGGTAGCCCGCGAGAGCGAACACGAGTCCGGTGACCTCACGCTCGCTCTCCGAGAGGTTGTCGATCGTGTCCTCGTAGGCGGCCCCCGACTCGGATATCCGGACGATATGGAGGTCGAAGACGCTCTTGGTCACCGTGCGCCGGCCCTCCCGGACCTCGCGCTGGCTCCGTTCGAGCCAGATGCGGTCGATATTGGTGTAGCCGAGCAGATCCAGCACCGTCTCCATGTGCTCGTTGAATTGGTCGACCGCGCCCTGCTCGATGCGCTCGATCTTCGTCCGCAGGTCCTCGATCTCCGTGTTCAACTCGGCAATCTGGTCCTGGACCGCTGCCTCGCTTTCGATTCGGTCCTCAATCTGCTCGATTTCCGACTGGATATCCTCGAGGTCCCCCTCGAGCCGTCCTAGTTCGTATTCGAGCTGGTTCGCCTCCTTGTGGAGATCGAGGACCTCGCTGTACTCCTCGCTCTCCAACTCCTCGACCTCGGCCTCGATGGTCTCGATCTCCGCGGTCAGTTCGTCCCGGCGTTGCCGGAACTGCTCGATGGTGGCCTCCGTCTGTTCGATCTCGTCCTCGATTTCGGACTGTCGACGCTCGATGCGGTCCCGCTCGCGCTGGGCCTGTTCGAGCTCCCGTTTCTCCTCTTGGAAATCACTGATCTCGCTGCTCAGCTCGCTCGCCTCGGCTACCTTCGACTGGCTGAGTTCGCGCAGCTGGTCGATGGTCGACTCGATCTGTTCCTGCTCGACGCTACTCCCACAGGACCAGCAGGTCACACCGCTGTCTTCGACCAGTTGGTCGGTGAGATTCTCTGTATCCGTTTCAGTCAGCTCTGCGAAGGTGTCTGACTCTCCTTCATCCAGCCTCTCCTCGTTGAACCCGATGACGCTCTGGAGTTCGTTCACTTCGGCCTCGAGCTGTTGTTTCTGATTGCGGAGACGGCTGATTTCGCTGTCCAGTTCGTCGATGTCGCCGACCGGGGTCTCGGGCAGTTCGTCGCCCTCGTCCTGCAGCTCCCGCTGTTCCTGTTCGAGCGAGTTGAGGCTCTCCTGTTCGGTTTCGAGGTCGTACCGCACGTCCTCGAGCTGTGAGCGCTTCGAGCGCAGGTCCTCGAGTCGGTCCTCCAGCTCGGATTTCTCTGCGCGGGTCTCCTCGACGGTCGCGTCGGTGGACTCCAGCTCCGCCTCCTTCGCCTCAAGCTCCGTCTTCTTCTCCTCGATCTCGGTTTGCAGGTGCGTCCGTTCCTCCTCGAGTTCCGGGAGCTCACCCTTTAGATCTTGAATCTCCTCGAGGTCTTCTTCAAGCCGCTGCCGTTCCTCGACCAGCTGCTCGATATCGGACTTGATCTGGTCGGTGTCGACCGGCCGCATGATGAGGTCGCGGAGGTCCTGCCCGGTCGTGACGGCTCGTCGGGCCTCGTTGGACTCCAGCAGGAACGCGAACAGGTCGGCGAGAGTCGGGTCCTCGAGATAGGGGTCACCGTCGGTGAAGACATCCTGCCCTTGCCGGTGGAGCGAGCGCGTGTACGTCTCGTCACCGAGCGTGAGTTCGACCCTGGCCTCGTCCGCGTCGGCCTTCAGTGCGACGTTCTCGCTGCCAAGTGCGGCCATGACGCTCTGGAGGAACGAGGTCCGGTTGGTCGCGTTTCGGCCCTCCAGAATCGTGACGCCAGGGGAGAACTCCACCGAGGTTTCTCGAATGCCGCCAATGTTCTCCGCGTGCACCTTGGCGACTGGGTCGCTTTCTTGATGCAATTCCATATCTCCGTGTCTGTCGCGCCAGTTAAATATGTTGCTACTCGCCAGACTGGTACGATTCCTCACAGTCACAGCCGCCCTGTTCGAGGAGTTCCTCGACCTCGTACCGCTGCCCGCAGGTTTCACAGAGGACCGCGATGCCGACGAGCAGCCCGAACTCACCCAGCGTGATCTCCCCGTTCTGCCGGAGTTGCTCCAAGTTCCCCTCGGTGACGGTCATGACTCGACCGCGAAGCCGCTGGACGTTCGCCAGTTCTGACTCGATGCGGTCCTTGTTGGGTTTGACGTATTCCGCGTCCCGGTTACCTTTCAGGTACGACCGGATCGCCTGGTAGGTGACGAAATCATCACGGAGGGCATCGGTGTCAATCCCCTCGCCCTCCAGTCGCCGGACGGTGCGCGTCCGATCGGCCCCGCTCACCTCGTCGTCGGTCAGGAGCCGGTAGGTGTTCTCGACCTCGCCCGAGAGCGACTGGATGCCCGCCCCGGTCATCCGCACCTCAAGGAGCTGCTGGTTGAAGTGGGTCGCGAGCGCCCGCAGGCTCATCCGCTCGTCACCTTCCGCGGTCCAGCGATGCTCTAGTTCCGCCCCCAGCCCGTCGAGATCGTACTCGTCGATGAGACGGGCTACCTTCGTCTGTCTCCCCGACGAGCGACTTTCCGAATCAGTCATACCCCATGTTACTCGGCGATGGACATAGTAGTTGGGCATCGGGTGGACTGGCCCGGCTCTGATGGCTGACCGGCACGGGGAAGCCGAACTGACGTAACAGCAATAGTGGCGTTATTCGCCCTCACAAGAACACCCGCCCTTTCGGGTGTCACCGACGACTGTCTCGCAACTATCCGGGGCCGTGGAACAGCGTTCTGAACGACAGAGAGGAGGGGTTGGGTGGGGGTGTGGAACTCGCCGACTGTACAGTGCGGCCGGTGGCCGGACGCAGTATCCACATTGTGTATGCGGGTACCCGACATCGCACGACGCGTAGAACGAGTCGTAAAACAGTATGAAAATCCGAAATATCGCGTTTTCGGAAGCAATCGCCGGGTGACCAGCCCCGAACAATCCGCCTCCAAGACCCCAATCCACCCCATATAGTGGATTTGGGCTCGGCTCCAGGAGTGGGGCTTATTCACGTCTCGTGGATGTCGGCCGACGTACCAGTCTCAGTCGAGCCACATACGCACATGGTACAGCAGCTGTCGATAGCAACGGCTGGCAGCAGCCACCTCGCTGCGGCAGATCGTTCGTTCGAAGTCGTGTTCGGGTGCAGTCGTGGCGCGGCGCCGGTCGTGCCGAGTGGGGGGCCCGTGCGTCGTCACGCCCGCGGTGCCGCGTTCTCGCAGACGAAGTCGATGGTCTCCTGCATCGAGGCGCCGGGGCCGAAGATCACGGCGACGCCGGCGACTGGTCTACTCAGCTTCAGGTCCACGACTCAATACTACTCTACGTCTGGTACGGTCGCGAGCAGTAGACCGAGTTTCGTTCTTCGAAGAACGAGATTCGGCCTCCAGAACGGTTCAAATCGCTTGGTTGGCTACTATTTGTTCTCTGCTTGTGGGAAAGTTGTCGGTACAGTGGCCAGACACAATATTATATACCCGGGGCTTCAATGGCCAGATGCGGCATCGGGGAAGCCATCGTTAGCCCATGTCTGCCCTACTGCCGCTTGGACGGTCAACGCAGGGGTTCGCCGCACCGTTCCTCACTTGCTTTCCCCTGCCCGGCCGCTCCTGTCCCTATGAATTTCGAGCGAAACCGAAGTCCAATATTGGAGATTCAATCCGTCGGCCTTGTTTAGACGGAGAGACTCGGTCGGTCTGAGAGATGTGCAACTAGTGTCATATGTCTAGTAGCTCCAGTGAAGTGACAAATATACTAGGGAGTGGAGCAGGACGGATTGGGCGTGCAAACCAAGACCTCCCGCTTCGCAGAGATGGTTGTATCGCTCTCGAAAAAAGCCGTCGCTGGCGCGCCAATTCCGGCATACTGACCGGGGAAAGAGGGTATGCCAACTGGGTGATTCTCGCCGTTCAAGGCTTCAAAGAGCATCTCAACCATGATTACCGGAAGCTGATTAATTTGCTTCGAGAAATGCCGAGAGTCACGGCCTCGCTTGGTTTGACGGTCGAGACGTTACCGCACTACTCGACTGTCTGTGCGCGCAAGCAATCGATTCCGATGAAGCGGTGGCGGGCGATCCTCAACGCGTCGGTCGAACTGTACGGCCTCGGAGATGTACAAGCAATCAACACAACCGGCGTGGATCGTGTCCAGGCGAGCCAGCACTACGCAAAACGGACGGATTACACGTTCGAGGCGGTGAAGACCACGCTGCTCATCGATTGTGAAACAAGTATGATTCTAGATATACACTGCTCGATGAAACAACCGCACGATACACAGGTCGGTTTGCAGGTGTAGTGCGGAATCTCGACGATCTGACAGCTGTAGCGGCCGATAAAGGATACGACTGGGAAGCACTGCGGACGCGGTTGCGGGCGGAACGTATTACACCGCTGATTACACAACACGGCCCCGTCTTCCGAGGCTGGGCGAGAAACTTACTCATCCACGACCGGGCGTATAACCAGCGTTCGAACACTGAATCCGTGTTTTCGGCTTACGACAGCGATACGGTGAGACGCTGTGGGCGAGAACGTGGCTCGGTCAATTCCGTGAACTTGTCATGAAATCAGCGGTGCGAAACATCGAACGCGTCATCGAGGGGGTAGACCGTTGAACGCTGGTGTCTAAACAACGCCCAGAGGTTCTATTCAGCAGTCGGATTTTGTCGGATTCACACCGGATAGGATGGATACGACGGTCAGTAGGCCTGCCTATTTCGCACTCGCTTCCGGATTGTGGAGAACAGATGAGACAAGGTAGCTCAGGCAGAAATAGGACAGCAGGAGGACGATAATCGTTGCCAGTACGGTAATTACCGAGGAGTACCCGAACAGGTGTTCCCAGAGTTGGCTCAGTTCCCAAGAAATGAACAGTCCAACTCCACCAGCAACTCCGAGGACGAGAAGCCACAGCCATACTGAGTTGAAACTAGTTACGGTACTCCACGTTTCCTTGAGGGACTCAAGCGTAGAGGACACAAGCAAAAGAACGACATTCGAAGGCAAAACATTTGTCCTGAGTCGACCGATGCAAGCAGCACTGATTCCGACACCTCACGGTGACCGACTCGCGCCCTCGGCCTTGTTTAGACGCTCGAAATCATCCGATTTAGACGGTGAGAGACTGCACGATGTTTCTGACGGCGGACTTTAGGACGATCTCTCGAAACTGACCGAACCACGTTCTGGCTTTAACCGTCGAGCCGAATCGCTTGCGAAGCGCGAAAAATATCGATTCGACGATAGACCGTCGATGGTACGTTTCATCATCTATCCGAGCATTGTGAGCGGCATCAAGCGAGTAGAACTCTCGATGCTTGATTACTGGTCTGATGCCTTCTCTACGCAATTTATGACGAAGTTTGTCCCAGTCGAAGCCTTTGTCGGCGACCACAGTACCCAAGCGGTCGAGATTTCTCGTAAGGACTTGCCACGCGATCTGTGTGTCGTGTGGAAGGTTCATCGAGCAGTGTACGTCGAGGATTGCTCTCGTCGAGCAATCCACGAGAAGCGTCGTTTTCACCGACTCAAACGTACCTTTGACACGTTTCGCGTAGTTATGGCTGGACGAGCGATGGGCGAGGCTGGTAGAGTCGATCGCCTGAATCTCTCCAGTATCAAATATATTCACCGACAGCCGCAACAGCACTCGCCAGACCCGCATCTTCAGCTCCTGCTTCCGGGCACAAACCGTGGTAAAGTCGGGTAGCTCCTCGACCGTCAGTCCGAGCTTCTCCACGATATCAGGCATTTCACGGAGGATATCGAGGAGTCGTCGGTATGGAAGGTCGAGATACTCGCGGAGTCCATGAAGAGCGACGAATACCCAATCAGCGTAGCCACCTTCTCCTTTCCTGACAGGCTTGTTTCCGTCACTCCCGACAGCTTTTTGAGACAAAGCCACACATCGGTCGGTGAAGCGAGCGAGTTTTGAGGGCACATCGAACTCTGCTCGCTTCACTTCCACGAAATCCTGCCGTTCAGGCAATATTCCTAGCGTCTAAACACGGCCCGCGCCCTCTATTCAGCACGGCTCCGACAAACTATCAACAACCGAGGATTTCAACAAGGCCACCGACGTGCAAATCCCTTCAGAGGAAATCGTTGAGCGTTTCGTAGGCGTCTTCGGGATACTGATTTGGTTCGGCAACCGCCCAGAGTTCGTTTTTTGTCGCGGCTTTCGGTGACGCTCTATCCTCAATGTGTTCGCAGAGGATGGTGAGATTCCGGGTCGACAGCGTCGGCCAGGATTCGTTCTGTCGCGTCTGGTGAGCGAACTGGACGATTTTCCGGAGCGTCGGGCGGTCCACAACGACATCCATACTGTTCACCTGCAGATCGAGCGTTTCGACTTCCTCCTCGACATCTTGGATGTAGGGTTGCTCAAAGGCACGGAACCGACCACGGGTGGCGGAGTTCATTGGCTCCGAGTCGCGGTACTCGCGGGTGGGCGGATTCATCGTGATGACGAGGCGGGCCGATGGGTGCGGTTCGACGAGTTCGCCGTGGCTCTTAACCAGAAGTATCCCTTCGTTCAGCAAGCGGTGGAGCGCGATGGCCGCGCCTGCTTGCATGACGGGGAACTCGTTGATAACGATGGTATCGCCATTCAATAACCCCTGTTTTATGACACCATTGCGAGGCACGATGACATCGCCATCGGGTACAAGTGGGCCAAAGAGGTCCTCGGGTTCGGTTGCGCGGTCGACGTCGATGGACTGGTAGCCTCGGTTCGTCTTGTGACAGAGGTACTTCAGCAGGTAGTTTTTCCCCGATCCACGAGGCCCGACGATACGAACGGGGACGAGTCCTCGGGCAAGTTTCTTCGCGATGAGTTCGTCAAGGGGGAGCTGGAGTCGTGGATCGATTGGGACCGCGGGCGGGATGACTTCGCCGTGTTCGTCAACGGGGAGGGCATCGTAGCTCGCGTCGGGATGCGTTACGGCCTTGGGGACGCTCGGATGGTCGGGATTATCGAGGATATGGAGACCCGTCGGGACGGGCGTCTTGGCGTTGCGGCCGATATCTGAAACATATATCGCGCGTTCGTCGTCGGGATCCCAGCCTTCGGAACGAAAGCGAGGTTCGCCGACGGATTCGGTAACGATCGAGAGGTCGGTGACCCGAGCTTCCCCGAGGCCGGTGTCGGGGTTGCTCCGCTGGCTGTAGTAGGCGGCGGCTCGCTGGGCGAGTCGGCGACCGACGGGGACATGTCGCTGGGCTTCTTTGAGCAGGTTCTCGGCGCGGCTCTCGGTTAATGTCCCGGTGAGACCGGCGATGTCGTCGGTGCTGGCGCTAGCGAGCGTGGTGAAGTCCTCGTAGCCGGCTTCGTGAAGAGCGTCATCGATAGAGTCGGTGACGACGCTGATGACCCGGAAGTCAGCGGTGTCGTCCTGTTTGAGTTCGCCGAAGGCGTCGGTGATGACCTGCGGCTCAGTGGCTTGAGGGGAGACGCCGGCGATAGTGGCACCCCCGCTCGTCGAACGGTTCACTGTATAGATGCCGGAATCGGCACCATCGTCGATGAGGTCGGCGGCCTCCTGCTCGGAGAGATCGATGTAGTCAGAGACGCGCAGGGTAACGCGTTCGACGGGAATGTCCCCTCCTTCACGCTGGAGGAGTCGGTTCACGAGGTGTGAAAGGACGACCTGCCGGTCAGAACTGTCGGATCCGTCAGTCGTAGTGGATGATTTTGAGGACATGAGCTCGTGGTGGTCAAGCGGACTCGTTCCGCACCTTCACCGTCAGGAGGGCATAAACAGAGTTCAGATTCTTGCGCACGGTTAAAGCTCTCAACCAATGATAGGTTTCAGAAGCCGTGCTGCATAGAGAGCGCGCATCGGTCACGTCGCTCGGGCGTTTCTTCGAGGGGCGGCTCATCTGACCGTTCGTCCCATCAGTCCCTGTGGTCACCTCCCTCAGGCGAACTCCACGTGCCTGATCTCGAACCGGGCGCCTCCCTCGGCGCTCGCCGTCACCGCAATGTCCCATCCGTGAGCTTCCACGAGCCGTTCGACGATGCTCAGGCCGAACCCGGTGCCGTCTGTTTCCTCCGAATACCCAGGCTCTAACAGCCGCTCGGGTGCCTCCTCCGAAAGACCGACACCGTCGTCAGCGACATAGAACCCCTCATCGAGCGAGCCGACGGTCACCGTCACATCTCCGTCGTTGTGACGGACTGCGTTCTCGAAGAGATTCTGGAGCAACTGTTGGAGGCGCGTGGGGTCGGCAAGGACGGGTCGCTCGATTTCGACCGAGAGCGTACTCTCCCCAGCATCGACGGTCTGCCAGCACGTCTCGGCGACGCGGGCGAGTTCGACCGGACGTGTTTTACCGATGTCGTCGCCCTGTCGTGCCAGCTCGAGCACTTCAGTGATGAGGCGCTGACTCCGCTCGACCGCCTCCTGTGCGGTCTCCACGTGCGGGTTGTCGACCCCCTCGTCCTCCCGGGCCAACTGGAGCTTTCCGTTGGCGACACTCAGCGGGTTCCGCAGGTCGTGTGAGATGACGCTCGCGAACTCGTCGAGACGCTCGTTCTGGCGCTGGAGCCGATCCTCGCGGTCGACGACGTCGGTGACATCCCGGTAGAGCCAGAGGTCCCCCCCACCGTCAGGGAGCGCGACCGGCTGGTAACTCCGGGAGAACACCCGTCCGTCGGCGTGGCGGATTCGCTCGTTCTCCACTGGTTCTCGTGCCCCCAGAATCTCGTCGATCCGGTCGACGAACGCCTGGGGCTTCGCGAACTGGTCGGCGGCCTCCGCAGCGAGCGTTGCACAGTCGGCCCCGACGACATCCTCGGGCGCTCCCGGTATCTCGAGCAGATCGAACAGGCGCTGATTGGCTGCGAGAAGCGTTCGGGACTCGTCCTCGACGAGGATGCCGACCGGGAGCGAGTCGATCAGCGTCGAGAGAATGGTGTTTGTCCGCTCCAGCTCCGTCTCGTACTCGACCCGCTCGGAGATGTCCCGAGCGATGATAACGAACCGCTCTGCATCGCCGATGGTGACCTTCCTGAGGTGAACGTCGACTGGCATCGTCGACCCGTCCTTCCGTCGGAATTGGCCTCGAACCTGCTCGCGGTCGCCCTCCTCGAGCGTCGCCCACATCTGCTTGGCCTGCTCGGCGGTCAGCGTCTCGTCAATCTCCCACACCTTCATCGACGTGAGTTCAGTCACGTCGTAACCGGTCTGTGCACAGAGCTGTGGGTTCGGGTTGATGATGTTCCCCTCCTCGTCGTGGAGGTTGACCATGTCCGGCGAGCGGTCGTAGAGGGCTTCGAGCTGCTCAACCGCCTCTTCGCGCTGTCGCTCCTGTGCACGCCGGTCGGTGATGTCGCGGAAGAGCGAGATGACGGCGATCATCTCGCCGTCGTCGTTCGTGACGATACGGTTGAACCACTCGACGGTGATTCGTTCGCCGTCCCCGCGAACGTTCTCGTCGATGTTGTGGAACCCACCTTTCGCCTTCGCCAACTGGTCGGTGACGTGGTCGACGTTCTCGTAGCTTTCCTCCGTGACGAGTTTCTCCCACGTGTGGCCCAGTAACTCCGCTTCGTCGTACCCCAGTATCTCCTGTCCGCGTTCATTCACCCGGACGATCTCGAACGTCGAGTCGTACTCTAGAACCCCAAGTGGAGATTGGTCGATGAGGAGTGAAAGTCGCTGCTGGCTCCGTTCGATTTCCGCGCGTGCACGATACTGTTCGACGGCGTTTAGCACGCGATTGGCGAGCACCGTATATTCGCTCGAGTCGCCACCTTGCTTCTTGAGGTAGTCCGTGACGCCCGCAGAGATGGCCTCGCTGGCGATGGTCTCGCTCCCCTTGCCCGTGTAGAGGATGAACGGGAGGCTGTCGTCTATCTCGCGGACATCGTTGAGGAACTCCAGTCCGTTCTGATCCGGTATGTCGTAGTCGCTGACGATACAGTCGGGCGGGTCGACCTCGATGCGTTCCAGCGCTCCTGAGGCACTCGTCGCCGTCGAAGTGGTGATACGTTCATCCTCTCGCTCGAGGAACGCCGCAGCGGTCTCTGCGAATCCCGGCTCGTCGTCGACGTGGAGAACGTGAATAGAGCCACGCATATATACTAATTCGGCTTCGAGAGCCCTATGGACATATCTGTTTGTGCTGACTACAGAGGGTGTAGTCAGCACCACCTATTTGACACCGCCCCAGCAGCTCCTGCCAACTCCCACATAAAACGCGGTGAGTTACTGAAGAGAGGACGCGAGTCGGCCGCGAATGGAAGGTCGCCTACGACTCATCCGGAGCGGTCACTATGGGGGCGAAATTAACAGATTTCGCCCTCTCCTCCCGTATTGGTTCGACTCCTCCCATTGGTGACCCGTAGCCACTATGGCTGAGGGTTCCATTTGGCCTAAGGAATCTCTCCGAGTCGCTTCTGGAGGCGGTCTTGGACGCGCTGTGCTTGCTGATCGGACAGATTAGCCTCGGTGTCGACGCTGATACCGGGGATATCGACGATGTCCTTGAGGGCGTCCGAGAGCGTCTGTTGGTTCTCGGGGAGCACGCGCTCGGTCTCGTCGTCCGTCTGCCGATCGTGTTCCTGCATGGCGAGCTGAATCATCATCGATGGTTTGCGGAACAGTTCACCGGCGACTTCGAGGTACTCCTGGTAGGAGTTCGACGCCATCGAACCATCGTATTCCTTGAGCAACGCAATGAGCAGCGAGAGTTGGACGTTAAACACGGTCGGTCTCGATGCCGGCGATGCTATCGAAGTCGCTCTATCAGCGGCGCGTTCGGCGTACTTGTACGCCACTCCCCAGTAGGTGTAGCAGTCCTCAAGTGAGAACGGGAGATTGTCGAAGTCGTAGGCGATGGCTCGTGTCCGGCGAAGCGCGGTCTCGACCTCAATCATCCGAGTGTCGATATCGTCGTAGATGTTCCGCCACCACTCGCTGATGGGGACCCGGCCCTGTTTGCGTTCGTGGGCGGCGTTCGTCGCCTTCCCGTAGTGGCGTCGGGTATAGCGCTCTCCCGTATCGGGGAGAATCGTTCCCGAGTCGGGGAAGAAGAGGATGGGTCGTGCCCACAACGTCTGCGTACCTCGGAAGTCGTAGCCAGTCTGGAACCCACCGTAGACGACAGTCTCCAGGGCGTCGGGCTCCGCTTCGGTGTCGTTGGCTTTGCTTTCCTGCTGAGGGGCGCTGACCACGCTCGTGATGCCGTCCTCGTCGACGGCGTCCCGAAGGTCTTCTTGGCCGCCGGAGACGACGTGGCGGAGGCTAGGGCAGACAACGACCATCTTGAGCAGGCCACCCCAGTCGCGATACGATATCCACCCGAAGGCGTTGGTTTCGCCGCGCTGCTGGAGCGCACTGATGACGGGGAGGTACGCCTCCTGTGGGTTGATAATGCTGTAGGAATCGCTGGCGATTTGCCACCGGAACTTGACATCGTAGCCGAGGGCGTTCAGGGCTTTCCGGCGGTCATCAACGATATCTTTGTGATCTCGGACGCGGACGACAGCGTCGGCCTCACTCGCGGCGGCGAGGTCCTCAAGCGAGTGCCCGGTCTGTTCTTCAAGAGCATCGATATCGAAGCCATCCACACGGCGGATGGCGGTGGTATCGACACGACCGGTCGTCTCGACGAAATCGTTGGTTGCCCAGAGCTCACCCGGACTGGCCTTCGGGAGCACCCGGATGGTTTCCTTGAACGAGCGGGGGCTCTCGGCAAGACACTGGGTTTCGGGTGGGATTTCGTCGGGGTACTCGCAAGAATCGGTCTCAGTAAGGCCGGCGAATTTGATGTCGGTTTCGCGGGTGAGGAGATCTGAAAGTGCGATGGCAGGGCGTTCGGTCACGCCGGTCGATGCAGCGTCGGTGTCTAGTTCCTCCCCGTCGATATTCTGGTTCTCGTTCGGGGGGCGTGATTCGGTGTCGGAATTGGTATTGGATTGTGCGGACATGGATGGACTCCTCGTACGGCAAGCGGTGCCACTAGAAGTAGCCTAGTGGACGCCGAGGATGAACGGGCAACACGGTGGTCGGAGACAGTTCGACTGAGAAGACGAAAGAAACGGAGAGGCGAAGAGGGGTACCTCTGACAAGCTAGGAGAAAATATCTACGAACTTCGGGGCCCTGTGAGAGAGGAAAGAGAGAACGGGGGACTCCGAAACTCGGAGGGGAAGGCGGTGGAGCGCCACAGAGGACCCGTGCGGTGTTACCGACCGATGTCCCGATACGGCAGGAGCGTTCCGTGCAGGCATCCGCCCCACCGCCCAGGGGGAGACAAACGGGACGTATCGAAGCGGCTCGTCGAGGCGGCTCCTACATTACGTGAGGAGAGTCGAATGATATGTCGGACACGATGAACGCGCTGGCCGGTGTGTGAGAGCATCGAGAGTTCTGCTACACTCAGACGCGGTTCTCACGGCCATCGAAGGCGCTCTTGAACGTTTGCTGGACATCATCACTAGTTGTGTCGGCCGAGAGCGTCATGTCCCGGCCGTCGTAATCGGGGATGTACTCTCTACCGCCGAAGTACTGGACGAAGCCGCGGCGAGAGGCTTTGAGATTCTTCGCGGTTGCTTCGCTGATACCGCTGAGTCGGGTGTGCTGGCGACTGAAGCAGACCCACGCGGCGAGATTGCCCATCGTGTCGAACTCTTTGACAAGGGTCATACGGGCGTTCGAGGGAATGTCGAGCCCACGCACCCGATAGAGCGTCCCTGAGGAGACGGAGTCGGTCGCGGGATCTTCGTCGCCGTTCCAGATGTCACGGAGGCGTCGGAGGTTATGTCGACGATTCCCTGACTGCCAGAGGACATCGTCGTACTTCTGGGCAAGGGCGATTTCCTCGCCGTACGTGATGGCGTCGAGGTCTGCGTCCTGGAGGCCGGGAACGTCTTCAGGGCCGGGAGCAGTGTTCTCGGGGTAGTCGCGCCCGGCGATGGCTTTGACGTACTCAGGAGAGCGGAAGTCACTGCGGGTGATCTCCCAGATATCGTCGATGAGTTCGTGACGGACGTAATTCTCGGCGAACAGGTGGTAGTTCTCGACGGCGTAGTCGACGCCTTTGAAGGGTGCAAGGAGCGCGATGGCGAGCTGGCAGGCTTTTTCATCGGAGGCGTCGGGTCCCCAGTCGAAGCCCCCAGGGGAAACACGATGGACGAACAGGTGCTTATCGAGAAGGCTATTCCCGGAGTAGACGAAGTTCCCCCCGACGGAGCGCTCGCCTCGGTACGGTTCAGTCTGCCATTTCGTTTTTCTGGAGTAGTCGGTCTTGGCTGGCATAGGTCTGGATGGAACTGCGAGCGGCCGGGGCTCTGGTCTTCGGCTCGGTGGTCGGAGTTGGTTGCTGAGGCCGACGCTGGCTCGGTTGGTGCAGGGGAATCGGGTGGTGCTACACGCGCTGGATGGCAGGTGTGTGCCCCGGTCGGTGCGTCGGCTGCCCCGGGGGTGTGATAGATGAGGTAGTCGTCGTCAAGCAACCCGAGGACGCAGTGGGCGCAGCCGGCATGGTCATCCAGCCAGCTATCGAGACGATAGAGCGAGGGGGAGCCCCAGCGACAGTACGGACATTTCCGCTGATCGTCGCTCTGTGTCTTGACGACCGAGAGTGGCGCTGCGTAGCGTTCGGGCGTCATCGAGCGGGTCGTCTGGGGGCGCTTTCGTTGTCGGTATTGGAATCAGAACTTGAGTGCGCGCTGGGTGTGGTGTCCCACGGCACCGTGGCGGAACCTTCCCCGGGGAGCGTGGAATCGAGGGGGTGTTCGCCGATGGCGACATCCGGTTGGTCTGGGTCGAAGACGCGGACGGTGATGGCGTCTTTGTGGGCGGTGCGGTCGACGGAGACGATGAAGGTATGGCCGAGGCGGATGTCGGCGTACGTTTCACCGTCGCTGAGAGTGGACAGTTGAGTCATCGGAATCAGAATCGGGGCACAGAGAGCCGATTGGATAATCAGCGGAGCCGGACGGCTGGTTGAGAGAGTTAGTCGCTTCCGATGCGCGGGGCGAGCATCGCGAGGACGGTGCACTCGCCGTCTGCGAACTCGTACTCGATCATCATCGGGAAGTCGGTCCCGAAGGTCATCTCGATCTCCGTGTTCTTGGGGAACTGCTTGGAGATGTTCTTGACGTAGTCGAGGCTGAACAGGGCCCGACCATCGCTGACGGTGAGCTCGACGAGGTCGTCAGCTGCGAGTTCAAGGTTAACATCGTCGGTGTCGCCCTCGGCTTCGATGAAGACGGCTTGCTCGGTCTCGTCACAGCGGAAGCGGATGTGGTCCGAGACCATGTCAGCGGCCCTGACGCCGTGACTGATCTGTGCTTCCCCGGTGGTGAACGAGATGGGGAGGTCCATATTGGGTATTTCAGGTTCATTACGGATGCTGTCGGGATCGATGAGTGCCATCGTGAACTCGACGCCGTCGATGTGAATGACGAGCTTGAACGTCGTCGTGTTGAACGAGAGCTGAACGAGATCGTCTTTCTTGGCGAGTTTGAGGACTTCCTCGAAGCGTTCGAGGTTCATCCCGAGGACGCCTTCGCTGGCGTCGAAAGACTCGAAAGCGCCGGTCGCGAGATCGACATCGTACATCGCGACGTTAGCGGGGTCGACGGCGCAGGTGTGGAGTCCGTCGGGGCTGACGCTGATTTTCGCCTCGTCGACGATTGCACGGAGGGTTCCGACGAATTCCTTGATAACGCCACCCTTGAGGGCGGCCTGGAACTGGTGAGGCGGGCCCGTGACGACTGTTTCTTCTTTCTTTGTGTCCGCGTCCTCGTTACCCTCAACGTCTTTTTCCGTCTCTACTGCTGCTTCTGTTTCCACGTCGGTGTCCTCGCCTTTCTCGGGATCGACCGCAGGTTCGACTTCGACATCGGTCTCGAGTTCGGGTGTGGGGTCGACGGCGGCGCCGGAGTCGGCTTCAACCTCGGCCTCGGTTTCTATCTCTGCATCTTCGATATCAGGTTCGGTGGGGGTAGGCGACTGTGCGTCTGTTTCGGATTCGGTGTTGGTACTCATGGAGAGTTGGGTTGGTGCTTCTGTCCAAGTTTGAGCCTCGGGTCGATTCACCTGTCGAGGGGCGTGCAGAGGGATGCACGCTCTGTACGTGCTAGTGGTAGAGTTGCACTCCGCTTCTCCCTCACCCTCTTTGGGAGACAAAAACTCGGTGTGAATTGCTCCCGGAATCACCGGCAACGCGTGGGTGTTGTCTCACTCGATTTCGATTTCGAACTGCTCGTTCTCGGCGGGCGTATTCAGGACGACTGCCGTCGACGATTCGTTGATGTCGGCATCGGCCAGGAGCTCCTTGATCGTCGCGTTCATGTCGTCGGTATTCTCGAACTTTCCGATGCCGATGATGTCGAACTCACCCGTAACCTCGTACACGGAGACCATCTGCCTGTGACCTTGCAGGCGCTCGGTCAGATCGGGGAGCGCGCTTCCCTCGACCTTGAGTCGGAGAATCGC
>JBKEGM010000003.1:0-31763 GCA_046710005.1 Natrialbaceae archaeon | reverse complement strand
GCCCACCGTCCCCAACACGCCCATCTCCGGGGAGATCATTTCGACCGCCCTCCTGACCCCGATGCGCTCGCGACCTCGCTTTCCGGCCAGTGAACGTACAACACGAGCAGGAATCCGACGTGAAGGAACCCCAGCCCCACGTAGTAGGCGAGATTGATCGGGAGCCACCCGAAGAGCAGCCCCTCCAGGTTGTGGACGCCGAACAGTTCGTTGAAATGAAGTGCAAACAACAGAACCACACCGGCAAGGAACGCCCCGCGTCGGTCCAGGGTCGGGACCCAGAAGGCGTTTCGGTCCCAGCCTTCCGTTATCGCTTCCTCCGAGACGGTCGTCTCCCCCGCCGATTGGCCCTTTTGCCGACTGGACTCGTCACCCATCATTTTACGGGTCGGTTCGCAAAGGGATCAAATCAACGTTCTCGTTTGGACTCACCCCGGTACAACATGAAAGGCGGCAATGCATGACGGCCACACAATATGGCAGCAGTTCCCGATCTGGCGCCAACGCCGTTCAGGAGAGGCAGAAGGGTGGTGGGCAGGAAAACCTCGACGACGGAAGGTACCGGAGAACCCGCCCGTAACACCCCCGCTTAGCCGTAGGGCCCTGGGCCGCCGCCAAAGCCTTCCTCCATGATCTCGCACTCCCCGTTAGCATTGATGAGAACCCGGCCCTGGTAGCCACAACTGCCGTTGTTGTTGTACTTGCACCGCGTACAACGGCATTCCAGACTCTTCTTCGAGTCTCCAAAGCTCATACTGGCCCAAACGGGGGCCACCTTCTTTGGTGTGTTCATCCGACGGGCGGCTTCGTGCCGGGATCGAAGGGGACTCGCGGTCAAACGGAATTGTTCGGTACGAGATAACGCATTCCACAGGGCTTACTATCGGCGGAGACTAGCTCCACTATGGAGTTCGGAGGCGGCGATAGCACTTTTCCCGACATCGATGGGAAAAGTCTCCAGGGAGAGACCTACGCCCTCCCCGAGGATTTCGCGGGGGAACTGAATCTGGTCCTCGTGGCATTCCGGCGAGAGCACCAGGCGGATGTGGACAGGTGGCTGCCGGTCGCCAAGCAACTCAAGGACGACTACCAGGGCCTTCGGTACTACGAACTGCCAGTCATGGGGCGGCTGTACCGGCCGGTACGGCCCTTCATCGATGGCGGGATGCGCAGGGGCGTGACCGACGAAGCGGCCCAAAAACGGACGATTACCTGCTACCTGAAGGTGTCGGCGTTTAGACATTCACTCGACCTTCCGACGAAAAACGAGATCTACGCCCTGCTCGTCGATCGGGAGGGAACGGTTCACTGGGGCCGGCAAGGTCGCCCGAGCGAGAGTGCGAAACGGTCTCTCACGAAGGTCGTCGAGGATCGCTTGCAAACCAGGTAGTCGATCCATCCCTCGGGTAAGGCGCCGAGAGCACGCCTCTCTATCCCGAAATTGTTCCACAAGAGGAGACACGTTGGAACTGAAAGATGCCCTCCATCAGCCTTGACGTGCGTAGACGAGAACCCGTTGGAGATGCGGCAACGCCTCGTGGGCGGTCTGCACCTGTCGTCGAATCACGTCTGGGTCGAGGCCGAATCGGCGGTGGAGCCTTTCGAACGCCCGGGTCGAGGGGCCTGACGCAAGCGCCAGATAAAGTGCCGACCACTTCCGGAACCGACCGGTGCTGTTCCGTGTGACGTCTGCGACTCCCCGAATTCGGAACCCCGCCTCGTCGATGGCATCGCGGTACCCCGATAGCGTCGCCGGAACGGGCATGTCCCAGGCGTCCGCAAAGTCCGAGAGCGCTTCCCGTTTATCGACATCGATCCCATCACGCGCGACCAGGTCCGTGACCACGAGGTGGCCTCCTGGCGCGACCACCCGCGAGAGTTCCGCGAAGGCAGCGGCCTCGTCGGGCACGTACACGAACGAATCGAGTGCGACGGCCACGGGGAAGACGCTCGAACCCAGGGGAAGCCCGGTCGCATCACCCAGGAGAAACGCGGCGTCGACGCCCTGTTCTCGGGCGTTCGTCCTGGCCTTTTCCACGTTGTACGGAACGAGATCAACGCCGGTCACGTCGAACCCGAAGGCCCTTGCGAGGTGGCGAGTCGGTCCGCCCCGGCCACAGGCCGCGTCCAGGAGGCGAACGCCATCGGTTCTGCCGAGGTGGGTGGCAAGTTCCCGGCCGACCTTGTCCGCGAGGCGTTGCTGGCTATCGCCGATCGGGTGAGGCTGGTACCATCGGGAATAGCCGAGATTGAGGTACGCCCGCGTGTCCAGAAACCGGGCGAACCCCGCCCAGAGGTCATCCCTGTCCCCGTCGTCAGTGAAGTGCTCCCGAACCCGGCGATGGAGGGGCTCGACAGTCGATTCCTGGTCGTCACCACGGGTGTCGTCCCCACCATCCCGATCGGTGCCCTCAGTTCCACAGGTCATCCGTCACCCCGGTCAGCCCTCGGTGACCTCCGAGTAGCAGTATCCCGATTCGTCGCAGTAGTCCAGGTCGGCACAACTCGTTGGGCGACGATACTCGATATCCCGGTGGCGCCGGAGATAGGTCACGTACCCGTCGTCGACCCGATCGAGAACGTCGTGACAGAGCCACTGCTGGTCCCAGCGGGAGGCTCCCAGGTTCCGGTAGGGACACAGGAAGATCGTCCGTTCCACGTCATCAATCCGTGGCGTCTCCACGATCCGGACGCCCACCAGTCGGTACGCGATTCGAAGCCGCCGAACCACGGACTCGGGGGTATTTGCACACAGGAAGAGCACCGGTGCGATGACGTACCCGATCCAGTGGAGGGCCCGCCGGAGCATGTCCTTCGAATTGGTGCCCGCGAAAATATAGGTTGCCACCGGTCCGTCACGAATCGCTCGACCCTCGGGGCCTTACTCCTCGATGGATTCCCACTGGCGCACTGTAAACTGCTCGTAGCCACCATAGGCGACCTCCATGGCCTGGATCCACCAGTTCCAGCGCTTGCTCGGTGGGCCGAGCGGGGCGTTTTCGAGTTCACCCACGACGAACGCAGGGGTCAGATCGATACCCGCGTCATCCAGATACTGTTCGCTATCGGAGAGGTCGGCGGCCGCCCGCGCAACCGCTCGCCGTTCCCCGGGTTTCCCACCGAACGCCTCGCGAAGGCACCCTTCGAAATCAGCCCGATCGAACTCTTGGCGTTTCACGAGGGACGATAGCCCCCCGACAGCCTTGACCTTTCGCCGTACAACCGGCCGTTCGACGTGAGGGGTCCACTCGAACCCCCGGCACACAGGGGGAACCTCACGATGAAGTATCGTCACTCGCTACACGCGGCGTTTCGATGTCCTTTTGGCGCCCGATAGACTGTTCGCCAATATGGCAACTTTCAACGTCTCCGTCGCAGACCCCGAGTCGGGCGAGACACATCGGATCGAAATCGAGGATCAGGACGCCAATCGGTTCGTGGGCCGGGAAATCGGTGACGAAATCGACGGCTCCGCCGTCGGTCTCGAGGGCTATTCCGTCGAAATCACCGGCGGATCGGACCACACCGGCCGACCGATGCGCCCAGATGTGGACGGTCCGGCCCTGAAGGAAGTCCTCCTCGAGGGCGGGATCGGATACGAACCGGAGCGCGAGGGCGAGCGCAAGCGCGTGACCGTCCGCGGCAAGGAGGTCAGCGACGAAATCACGCAGCTCAACGTCTCGATCACGGAACGAGGCGACGAGTCGGTCGCCTCGTTGCTCGACCTCGACGGCGACGACGAGGACGAAACCGACGACGAGGACGAGGAGTAAGCACCCCTTCTCGATGGCAGACCGAATTACACACGATAACCCCACGGTGACGACGGTTCGGGCGAACGTGACAGAGCAAGGTGCGACCGGTCGACCGCTTCTCGAGGTTCCCGGAGACGCTGGCGTCGACCTTTCCCCGGGTGTAATCCGCCTGACCCTCGACGGGACCGAGTACCAGGCGCTCGTCGAACGACCCCTCACGGGGGACGGCCTCGAGGTTCGCCGGGCCGCCGACTCGCCGGACCAGGCCAGAAGCGGCGACGGCCCCGACCGTCTCCGAGAGTGGATCGAGTCCAGCGACGTCCGCATCGGCGGGTCCGCCCTGTTCGACGAGGTCGAACCCAATTTCAAGTACGGCCTTCGAGCACCCGGCGAGCGAGCGGTCTACGACGCGACCGAGTCACCGGACGATAGTTTGGCCTCGATCGCCGAGGACGTTGCGGGCGAGGACTGAACGCGTCCGTGCAGCCGGCCTCGGTAGCGGCGGTTCGACTCGCGGTGTTTTTCCGCTTCGCCACGCAAGCGCTCGTATGAGCGATCTGAAAGAATTCCTGGCGGGTGACCGGCCGGACGACGTGGCACTGTATCTCAGCAACGGGTTCGTCGACGACGTCGAGCAACTGGCCGATTACGGCGAGTCGGTCGACGACGGCGTCATAATCATCGTCGACGGCGAAAGCGGTCGCAACGCGTTTCAGAGGGCGACCGGCAACGACGCGATGGCGTTCGCAAAGCGCGCGATGGGAACCGAGGGGACGGTTCGTCCCGACCTCTCCGGTGGCGAGTGTCCAGCCGTCGCCGAGGACGAAACACCCGCCGACCACGAGACAACGTTCCTGTTCGCCTTCTCGGAGGAGCAAAACGAGGAAGTCGGTGGACTCTACGCCGAGGGCGACGTGCTCCACGCCTATGCCCAATGTAACTGTGGGACTGCCTATACACAGAAGTGGGTTGCGGGTAAGCGGTAGCCGGCGGCATCAGGGACTCTAGCTCGTCAGTTGCTAATTTGGCCAGGGAGGACTGTGGAATCACGAATTGATTACCGTTTCTCAGTATCCCCGGCGAAGGGGGAGCTTACTAAATTGTAATTACCGATTGAATAAGGCGGCAGTCCCAATTCGATTACTTGGCATGTCGCAACATAACAGGCGAACGTTCCTGAAGGTAAGTGGCGCACTGCTTGGTGGACTAACGGTCGGTACTGGCCCCGCATACGCCAGCACCGACGAAAACCAGCGTTTCCTCGTGGACCTCCGCGAGGTGGACCGGACCGACGTTCCGGACGGGGTAGACATTATTCACGATCTCGCAGAAATCGATCTTCTCGCGGCCCGGGGCAACCAGGACGATGTCCCCGGAGCGGCATCGACGATTCCGGACGTCACCGTGTACCAGCACGGCAGTTCCCCGAAGGGCGGACCAGTCCAGGAAGTTAACGCGACGGAACCCGGAAACATGGGCCCGGCATGGGATAGTGGCCCGCCCACCCCCACCGAACTTCAATGGGACAAACGGGAGCAGCGCGTCGGCGACTTGACTGAACGCCCGGACAACAAGCGCGACGTCCACGACACAACGAAGGGGGAGGGCACTCGCGTCGCCGTCGTCGACACCGGTGTGTACGACGGCCATCCGGACCTCGCTGACGTCGTGAACGAGGACCTCTCCGAGAACTTCACCACAGACCAGTACGACTGGCGACCTAATGGTGCTGGGGATCACGGGACACACGTCGCAGGAATCATCGCGGGCACGAACGCGAGCGGGAACGGTATCCTTGGCACCGCGCCAGAAACAGAAATCGTCTCGCATCGCGTGTTCTCCGGAGAGGCCGGCGCGACTGGTGACTCCTTGGCAGCGCTCTATTCGGCAGCGCTCAAGGGCTGTGACGTCGCGAACTTCAGTGTCGGCTACCCGTATCCGTACGTCGACCCAGAGGAGTATCCATGGCTGCTCAAAATCAAGGTGGCCTACGAACGACTCGCAGCGTACGCCCGCAAAAAGGGGATGACTATCGTCAACTCCGCCGGGAACGACGGCCTGGATATGACACCCGAGGGAATCCTCAGCCTGCCTACGGAGGCGGAAGGTATCTTCGGCGTGTCAGCAACCGGTCCCATCGGCTACCTCTGGGATGACACATTGGAGAGCCGCGAAGATATCAGCCTGAAAACACTCGAGGACCCGACCAGTTCCCCGGCGTTCTACACGAACTACGGCTCAGCGGTCGACGTGAGTGCGGCGGGCGGCGACGCAGATCTTGAAGCCATCGGCAAAGGCATCCCTGGCTGGTACTATGACCTCGTGTTCTCGACCATCGTCCAGTACGACGATAACGGCAACCCGGTCCCAGGGTACGGCTGGAAAGCCGGCACCTCGATGTCCGCGCCGCAGGTGTCGGGCGCGTACGCTCTCGTGCGTTCACTGCGTCCTGACGCCAGTCCGGACGAAGTCGAATCGCTCATCCAAGCGACCGCAGAGCACGCGCCCGGTGGTGAACTCTATCACGGTGCAGGCCACCTCAACCTTCGTCGCCTCGTCAGGGAAGCGAGCAAGAACCAGGGCAGGAGGTAGCCGTATTCAGCGTCGGGTCAACGCCATCTGTAACCATTCGCAGGCTTATGACTCCGGAGGAGACAATAGCGAATGCTACTGCTTTGAATACAATCTCGTCTCGGACATTATCGAGGAGTCGCGCTACGAAATGGAGGAAAACTGCGACGCTTTTGAGGATTTCCGAAAATCGCCAAACCGATGTAACAAGGTTCTGTCGACCCGATCCCGCTACCGCTCGCTATCGATTCCGTCTTCGTCCTCGCGCTCCACTTCGCGAGCCACCTCGCGGAACGCGTCCAGAATCACCTGTTTCGTAACCGCACCCCGAGTCGTCCAGTGGTGCGCGAGGTCGAGCATGTCGTCGTAGATGTCGGGTTTGCAGCCCGCCGCCTTCGGATGCCCGCCGCCATTGACCTTGCCGGCGACTTCGTGAGCGCGCTCGAATTTGTCGGTGCCCCGAATGCTGGCACTCCCCGCGGGCTTGACGATCACGGAGGCGTCGGCGCCCTGCTCGCGCATCGCCTCGGCGACCTCGTTCTGGGAACAGCGACCATACGTGACGCCAACCGTCCACGGCCCGATCTCCTCGAACATGGCCCGCTCGACCGCGTGCTCGATGAGGGCGTCCTTCTGGATCCGGCGCTCCGCGATGAACTCCTCGACCGCCGTCGGGAGGTCGGCGCCGTGTTCGAGAACCGTTTCGACGTACTCCTCGGGGTCGGCCCAGTAGGCGTAGTCCGCGAGGTCGTCGCTCCGCGAATCCTCGCGGAGCCAGAGGTCGTGATCGCGGGTCACCGCGGCGAGGTCGACGAAGCGGTCGTCGAAGTCGTAGTCCAGAGAGCGAACGAGCACGTCCGCGGTGCATTCCTCATCACTGTCGCCAACGACGAGATCGACACCGGCCTCGCGAACGAGGCGGGCCACCTCGTCCCTCCACTGGTGGTGATCGAACCAGCGAACGTCCCCGGCGCGTTCCTGAGCAGCAGCCAGTTCGTCTTCGACGTACTCGAACCGATCGGGACAGAGATCACAGACGAACAGGTCGACGTCCGGGTCAGCGTACTCGGCGACGTACTCGAGTCCATCTTCGATTTCGTGCGGGCCGGCCGGGATCAGCGCCGCCTCGCCATAGGCCTCGCGGAGCAGCGCCACGCAGGCCAGTCCGTCAGCATCGGGATCGGCCACGACGGCGATCCCAACGTCGTCCAGGGCCTCAGCGGCCTCCGCCTCGGCACGATCCTCCTCCAGTTCGTCGGGGACGAAGAATCCCTCCCCCGGCATGACGGACTTGCGGGAAATCGGGATGGTCTCGTCGTCAATAAGGTCGGCGTCCATACCCGTTCCTGTGCGGCGAGCGAAAAGAGTCCGCCGATCCGGCCTTACGCCGTTTCCAGTTGTCGGACCGTCAGGACTGGCTGTGAGCAACTTCGAACGACCCGTTCTGCAACGCTGCCCACGAGGAATTGATTCTCGCCGTGTCGGCCCCGCGTGCCAGTCGCCACGAGGTCGATGTCCTGCTCGCGAGCATAGGCGGTGATCTCGGCGGCGGGCCGCCCGGTCCGAACGGCCGTGGTCACCTCGCCGTTGGCCCGGGTGTCGACGCCGTCGAGCGCTGCCTCGGCTTGCACCTCGAGAGCGGTTTCCAGATCGTCTCGAAGGCTTTCTGGCGACGACTTTACCTCGTTCGTATCGACGACATACAGCGCGTGGACCTCGGCGTTGAAGCGCCGAGCGAGATCGAGCGCGACATCGATGGCCCGCTCGACGCTCTCGGATCCATCGGTCGCGATGACGACGCTGTCGATCATTGGAACCGGATTAACTGTCGGTGGTATTAAAACCGGGGCTCTGCATGCCGCTGATCGATGAAAAGTGGCCTGGGCCAGGATATTCGCCACGCTGTCGCGGTGTTTCTTCCGCTACGCCGTCACAAATTCGTCCACGATACAACACGACTGGCGCCTGTAGCGGCCAGAATAAACCGTCGATAACCGCACTGGGAAACGCAAACGGCCGCCGGCCACACTCACGCCTGCCAGATCCGGACGCCAGCGGCCGTCCCGGCGCCCACCGCAATCCGACCGCCATCCAGCGTGACGCCGGTAAGGTTCGTCGTTAGGGGGCCGTCGATGGGGAGTTCCCACGCGGTTTCCGCCCCGGCGGGAGTCCGACGCACCGCGTTCAGGACCCTGCGGTCGGTCGTCGGTACCAGCAGTTCGGGCCGCCCGTCGGCGTTGAGGTCCGCGGCCAGGCCGCCCTCCAGGTTCCGGGAGCCGTAGGTGTGACTGGAGTAGCCCCCGAGCGTGGCGGTCACCGTCAGTTCGCCGCCGTCGAGGCGGTAGAACTCCAGCGTTCAGTCGACGTGGGGCTTCCTGACGACCGCGAGTTTCGGCGTACCATCGGGGGCGAACTGCGCCACGCAGAGTTGGTGGCGCCAGCCGGGGCCGTAGATCGGACCGGTGGCCCGGACGGTCCCGTTTACCCTCGTAGACCCTGATCCGGGCGCCGTGCCGACCATCCGCGATCGTCGTAACGATCTCGGTCGTGCCGTCGCCGTCGAGATCCGCGGCCAGCGGCGATAGTCCCTCGAAGACGGTCGGGCGTCGGGTCTGGTTTCCCTCTCGACCTGCTCGGCGTCGGTGTCGATTACCACCAGGCTGCTCCCCTCCACGTTGTCTCCCAAAGCTCAGTAAGAACCCCTCGTCGAGTGCAACCCATCGCCCGGAGATTGGTCCGACCGCTTAAAAGGGTGTCCCAGGCTGGCAACCGGAGGACCGGACCGTCGGCGGACCGATCGCTCCACGCCCCTGCCCCGGCTTCGGTGCTCGTTGCTCCGAACCAGGAATCGATCCTGGTGTGACAATGATCAGGGTTCCTGACCGATCATCGTCGTGGCGTCACCACAGTTACCGGTGCCGTCCACCTCGCCGTCTCGAGAGACTATCTCCTTTGGACATCGAGGGTGCGGAACCGGTCGGTTGATGGGAGTTTATGCGGAGGTGTTCGACGGGACGTGACCAACGGCCGACCGACCCGAGCCGGCGACACCCACACTATGATACCCTTTGATGGAAGAACTGGGGTGACGCCCTCACAAAACACATTATTCTCGCAGCGTTAGCAATGGCCATGCACCGTCGTCTCCTGATCGCCGTCGGTGCCGTCCTGGCCCTCGGGCTCCTCGCAGGGTGTTCGGCCGCCGGCAGTCTCCAGATGACGCCCGTCGACGACAGCGCACTCGCCAAAGAGGCCAGTCTGTCCGCCACCGATGGTGGCTTCTCACCGGGGTCGAGCTATCGGGGGCGAGCAGGAGAGATCATCGAGAACGGGTCCGGCACCATCCTGGCGCCGGACCCACCGCTCGAGACCGGTCGGGCATACGAATACGAGCGCCAGTACTACACCTTCTCCTCCGAGGTTGTCGAGGAGGTGCCCGGGGCAGCCACGCTGGTCAGCATCGACTACAACGCCCAGAATCCCAACGGGACGACCATTCCGTTCCGGGACCTGTCGCCGGCGGACAAGCGGGAACTCCAGCCGTTGCCTCATCCCCGAACTCTGCCCGCGCCTGGTTTGTCGCCGTCTGGTCCGGGACGGGATAGTAACCGAGCACCACCAGCCGATGCGGGTGAAGGAGATCGACCAGCGCTTGAGACGGCTCAACCGGGTCGCTGGCGTCAATGGGAACGAGAATCAACGGATCGGATCTTATCTCTGACATCCGGACGCTCCGTGAATCCCACTTCACCATGGAGGGATTTAGGAATAACCATCCTCACACAGGGCTGAAAATACCGCTCCTTCGGTGCCCCAGTTGAACTCACACCACTCTCATGGCTGGGAATCAGACAGTTACGGGGATGTGGTGTTGCGTGTCTGACCTCGAGAGGACTACGAGCAGGAGCCGGAGACACGAAACCACGACCCCGGTCCGTAGCCGTGTTGATTGTCGCCCGAGTACGACGCCAGAAAGGGGCTCACCCACCGACACAACCGGCAGTGCAGCGACCACGGGTTCAGGTGACGTCGCCGATCAGTGGAAGCGACCATTGGGGCGTGATGACCTCTTCAACCTGGGTCAAAACGATGACGATGCCGACCGCCGCGAGAAGCGCCGCGAAGGCGAAGGGAACGACCAATCCCCAGGCGACCAGAATCCCTGACAAGAGCGGTCCGACGGCGACACCGAGGCCGAACGCCATCGTCAGGACCGACAGCGTCGACCCGGACTGTCCTTCCCGGGCGATGTCACCGGCCAGCGCAAGTGCGGGCGCAAACACCATCGCTCCGGCGACCCCCTGGAGGAACCGCGCGAGAAACATGAGCCACGACCCAGAGATGACCTCACTGAGGAGCGTGGCGTCGAGGATAAGCCCCTGGGCTAGTGTGGTTGGAACCAGGAGCACCGTCCCCACGAGGATGAACACCTTTCGACCGTAGAAGTCGGTTGCCCGCCCGATTGGCACCTGCAGCAATACCTGCGCGAGGATGAACGCCGCGAACTGGAGACCGAACATCTCGGGGCCTTGTCCGAGTTCGGCGTTGACGATCTCTCCGAGCGTGGCGAACACCGCGATACCGACGGCCATGAAGAAGGAAACGATCCCGAGCGCGAACACGGGGTCGAGCAACTGGTCGCCAGTCCGGTCTAGAACCGCGATGCCCTTGGGTTCCGACTCAGGGGATCCGTCGGTGTCGACGTCCGGATCGCGGATGAGAACCAGCACCAGAATGAACGCCAGCGTGGCAGTCGAGGCTGCCAAGTAGAAGGCGGCGTCGAACCCCGTGACCGAGAGCACCCCCGTTGCGGCGGGGAGCGGAATCGAATACGGCCCGGCAGCGACGACGCCGCCGGCAGCGACCGGGCCGACGCCGAACCCGACCAGGCGGAACGTGTTGTACGTCCCCATGTTCCCGCCGCGGTTCCCCTCCTCGGCGAGGTCGTTGACCAGCGCGACTGTCGTCGGGATAATGAACGCGCCGGCGACGCCCTGGAGGACGCGAAGGCCCACGAGGTGCCAGTACGTCGATGCCAGCGAGTAGGCGAAACTCGCGACCCCAATGAGTACCAGCCCGAACAGGACGAATATCTTGCGCCGCCCGGTCCGATCGGACAGGCGCCCGGTGAACGGCTGGAGTGGACTGTTGATGAAGCCGAAAATCGAGAGGACGAGCCCGGTGATGAACACTTCGGTCAGGCCGAAAGTGTTGCCGGTGACGAAGTCGCTGGCGATGAACAGCGGCAGGACGACGATGAGAAAGGAGTTGCCGACCGACTCCGACATGCGGGCCAGCGCGAGCGCCAGTACTTGGGGGTCGACGCCGAGTCGGTCTCTCAGCATGCGTGAATGCGGAATCGGACACTTATTTGCCTTGTACGCCCGTCGGGACGACGTCGTGTTGGTTCGTTGGTCCGGTTGACGCAAGACTGTTGGGATACCGGTCGGTCGCCGAGCCAGGATACCCATCGACGGACGGTGTCGACCGCAAGAGTATCGATCCCCCAGATATCCTCGCACGCGGACGGGACAAAATCTCAAAATCCGCCTCCGAATCGAAAAGCTACGCCGGTGCTGTCGAGGCTCGATCGACGGTAACAGGATGCCACCTCCCGGATTTGAACCGGGGACAGCTCGATCTTCAGTCGAGTGCTCTCCCAGTCTGAGCTAAGGCGGCAAGTATACTGGACTCGGACGATAATAGCAAAAAGGATTTCGAATTACGGCTGGCGGATCGGGCCCTCGAACACCAGTTCCTCGGCCACATCGTTGCCAATGTCCGTCTCTGCATTCTCGACCACTTCGTACCCACGGGAACGGTAGAACGCCTTGCCCACGTCGTTCTCCGCGAACACGTTGAAGCGGAGTCGCTCATACCCCCGTTCGGCCAGAAACGATTCCACGCGAGCGAGCAACTGGGAGCCGATACCCTCGCCCCAGAAATCGGGATCCACGTAGATCGCCCCCAGGAATCCGATGGCTGGCCCATCGTCGCTTGGGCCCCCGGCGGCGTACCCGAGGACTTGCTCCTCGTCCACCGCAACGAAGTAGCCGACATCCTCGCGCTCGACGTTTTCCCGAAGCGGTTCTGTCGCGTACCACTCGCCGAGTTTCGCCTCGATCGTCTCTGGCGACAGGAAGTCCTCATAGGCCGCATACCAGCCCCGGCGGGCCACCCGCTGGATGCCCGAGACGTCCCCGGCATTAGCTTCGCGAATCCGCACGTCGATCATACGACTCAAACCGGGGTTCTCTAACTAAGGCCCTTCGAACGATCCCGTTCCGATAGCCCCTGCCGACATCCACACTTAATAGGCACACCCGAATTACCTGGGATGTGGTCCAGTTTCGACGTCGGACGATTCGGATCATCCTGGCCGCCACGATCGTCGCCTCAGTCCTGGTACTCGCCCACGGGGCTGCGACTGCGCCGACGACGGCCAGTGCCGAGTCGGTTCCGGAAGCCCCAGCACGGGAGAACGTCACCGTCGTGACCGAGTCCGCGAGGCACGGCACCATCATCGCGTGGCAACCCGACGGGCGCCGCCTGTACTACAACGATACCCATACCAAGTACTTCGACGTGGATCCCGTCCCGGGGACCAGCCATACCGTCGAGTACGTTGCAACCGACACCATCCATGCCCAAGGACCGACGTGTGAATCGCCGCCCTGCGCTCGTAACGTGATCGAGCGAACGAACCTGTCGACCGGCGCGGTCGAGACGATCTATGCTCGCTACGACCGTCACGAACGGGCCGGGGAATGGCACGATCACGTCCGGATCGATGATCGCCACGTCCTGATCGCCGACATCATTGACGATCAGGTGTTCGTGGTAAACACCGAAACCGAAGTGGTGACGTGGCGGTGGGACGCCCAGAGCGACTTTCCCGTCGCCGGCGGCGGTCCCTACCCGGACGACTGGGCGCACCTCAATGACGTGGAACTGCTGGAGGATGGCCGGATAATGGTCAGCCTCCGCAACCAGGACCAGGTAGTCTTCCTCGACAGGGAGACTGGACTCATCGAAAATTGGACGCTCGGCAGCGAGGACGACTACGCCGTCCTCCATGAACAGCACAACCCAGACTTCATCCCCGAAGAGCGCGGTGGTCCAGCGATCCTGGTCGCCGACTCCGAGAACGCCCGTGTCGTCGAGTATCAGCGTGAGGGCGACGGTTGGCGACGGACCTGGGAATGGCACGACGACCGCCTGCAGTGGCCACGGGACGCCGATCGGCTCCCGAATGGCAACACCTTGATCGCCGATACCCATGGCAAGCGAGTACTCGAGGTGGCACCGAACGGCACCGTCGTCTGGTCAGTCCCCGTGTCACACCCCTATGACGTCGAACGACTCGATACCGGGGCCGAAAGCGCGTCTGGAGAGAGCGCCAGGCGATTGGGATTGAAGTCCCGAACGGGCGAAAGCGTGGGTGGCAGCGGCGGGAGTGATCCACTGGCGATCATCGGCGACACCGTAACCGGTCCGCTGCCGTCGCAGTGGGTCAACGGTGCCATCTACGTGGCGCCGGTCTGGATGGGCCGAGCCCAGTTCTTCGCGGCCGGAATGGGCCTGCTGGCGACCCTGTGGTGGCTCGGGCTGGAACTCCGGTGGCGGATTTTAGAGTCCGCCATTGGGATCAGGTGGCCCGTTTACCGGGAGTAGAGGCGCCAGGAGAATGGGAAGAAAGACGGTTAGGAACCACTCCTCGGAAATTTCATCAGCCGATAGTACCATCTGGTGACGGTCGGTGGCGTGCACAGACGGTGAATTGCGGGAACAAGTGTCAAAGGGGAGCGCGAAACCGATTGGGACGCAGGGAAATGAGGTGACGAACGCCCCCAGTGCAAGGACTCTCGTCCCAGAAACCGCTCGTCAGGGTCGATGGTTCCGAAGCGTGAATTACATCGCGTCGACGGGGGCGGTCTGGTCGGAGTCGAGTTCCTGTTTGCCGAGGTCGAAGGCTTTCATGTTCGGGTCGATGGCGTCGTCAGGGACCTGGGCCTTCAGCGCGTCGAGGACCGCCGCCTCGCCGAGCGGAAAGCCCTCGACTGCCTGGAGGACGCCGATCATCACGGAATTCGAGACGATCCGGTTGCCCGCCTCCTTGGCGAGCGCGTCGGCGTCGACCTCCACGAGTTCGCCGAATGACTCGAGGTGGTCCCTCAATGTCGCCTCGTCCGGGTACTCGGCCTGGCCCTCCTGGACCGGAAGCGGGTCCTCCGGGTTGAAGTTGACGACCATCGTGCCGTCATCTTTCAGGTACTCCGCGTACCGGAGCGCTTCCATCGGTTCGAGGGCGAACATCAGGTCCGCCTTGCCGACCGGCACCATCGGGCCGTAGACGTCCTCGCCGAAGCGAACGTGGGCGATGACACTCCCGCCACGCTGGGACATGCCGTGAACTTCGCCGATGCGGACCTTCTCGTCAGCCTCGAACGCTGCGTTACCGATAACCTGCGAGGCGAGCAAGACGCCCTGCCCGCCGACGCCGGTGAAGACGATGTTGTATTCCATGTTCGGACCTCCTTAGGTTTCGATTTCCTCGAGTTGCTGCCCGTATTCCTCGTTGAACAGGACACACGGTGCGCGCGTCACGACGACCGAGGTGCCCTCGGTCGCGACGGCCTCCTCGATCGTCTCCTCGATCGTCTCCGACCGGTAGGGGTTGACCACCTCGACGAACGGGGCACCCGCCGCGCGGGCGATGTCCTCGATGGGCATCGGATCGGTCTCATCCTCGACGGCGTCCCACCCGGTCGAGGGGTTCGGCTGCTGCCCGGTCATGGCCGTCGTACGGTTGTCCAGGACGACCAGCGTGGTGTCGGCGTCGTTGTAGATGGCGTTGAGCAGCCCCGGCACGCCAGTGTGATAGAACGTCGAGTCACCGATTGTCGCGAGAACGGGTTCGTCGTTGAACTGCGCGAGGCCCGACGCGAAGCCGGAGCCCGCACCCATGGAGAACTGGATGTCGAGCGCACCCTTGTTGACGCCCAAGGTGTAACACCCGATGTCGCCGGCGTAGATCGCGTCGTCGCCGAGAACTGCTTTTATGGCGTCGAAGGTCTCCTCGTGTGGGCAACCCGGACAGAACTGGGGCGGCCGACCGATGAGGTTCCCGTCCGCAGCGGCCTGGGCCTCGGACTGTGCCTCGAAGTCGAACGGCGCATCGATGTCGAAGTAGTCGGTAAGGAACTTCGTGACCCGTTCCGTCGTCATCTCGTAGGGCATCGCGACGACATCGTCGTACTTGCCCGAGATTTCGACGTCGATGCCATGACGCTGAGTCAGGATCCGGACGGCCTCCTCGACGATCGGGTCGAGTTCCTCGACGATCAGGACCCTGTCGTGGCTCTCCAGGAAGGCCCGGATCTGGGCCTCCGGCAGCGGGTAGGGCGTCCCCAACTTAAGCAGGTCCGCGTCGACGTCCATCCAGTCAAGCGATTCGCGGACATAATTGTAGGCCATCCCAGGGGTGATAATCCCGACATCGCCGTCGCCGGCCTCCTCGATCCAGGTGAACGGGAGGTCCTCCATGCGCTCTTTCGCTACCTCGATCTTTTCGAGGAGCTTGGGCTTGAGTTCGCGCCCATGGGCGGGGATGTGAACCAACCGTTCCGGCTCCTTCTCGAAGTCGCCCTCAGTTTCCACGTCGGGGACTTCGCCGAAATCGACAGGACCGCGCGAGTGTGAAACACGCGTCGTGGAGCGGACGGCCACCGGCAGCCCGAGGTCCTCGCTCAACTCGAACGCGTAGGCCGTCATCTCCTTGGCCTCCTGCGGGCTCGTTGGCGTGAGCATCGGCATCCGAACGAACCGTGCGTACTGGCGCGAGTCCTGCTCGTTTTGCGAACTCCACATGTTCGGGTCGTCGGCCACCGTGAGCACGAAACCCCCTCGCACGCCTGAACGCGCGAGTGACATGAGCGAATCAGCAGCCACGTTGATGCCGACGTGTTTCATGATGGCCATCGACCGGAGCCCCGATTGTGAGGCACTGATGGCCGTCTCGAGGGCCGTTTTCTCGTTGATCGAGTACTCCATGTAGTACTCGAAATCGTCGGCCTCGGCCCGTAATGTGTCCCCAATTTCCGTCGATGGGGTACCGGGGTACGCGGCAATCGCCGCTGCACCGCCCTCCACGGCGCCGCGGGCGATCGCTTCGTTCCCCAGGAGCAGCTTCCGTGTTCCCTGCGTCCCTTCTATCATGATTATTTACCTCTTGTCCCGATGTATGACTATGGTGAGGTATTCAGTTATAGTTTTTGTCTCTTATTCGATTGCGATAAATTTGGGAGACGGTAGCACGATACCCAGCCATGGTATATCTTGACACATAACGAAAGTTGCATGTTAAAGGTGAACACGCTACGGCGAATATTTCCGAGAAGGGGCGGTGGTGATGTATGATTGCGACGGCACTTTCCCTGTATCAAAAAGAGGATGGCGGCCCCCTTTCGTTGTGACGATTCACCAACCACCGAACGTACCGCTACCAAAGACAAGACACCAGCTCTCCGTGAAGATCGGGTTGACATCGCACCGAGAACCGTAACCCGCACAAACATGTTTGCGTCCCACTCCGAGTGTAGCCATCGAAATCGGCGAAACGAATTCAGGCTAGAATAGTGTTGTGTAGTCTTGACAATAGTGCCCACCAATTCCTATCATAATTTGGAGGATAACTCAAAAAAACGTGCCAATGAATACCAAACTCCCCGGGCGGATCGCACTCCTCCAGCGGGTTCCAAGTGACATGGCGACACAGCCTAGATCTATAAAGAAATAAATTAATTGGGACGGAATATTATTAAACATGCTTTAAATAGAGGATCGGTCCTTATCGGTTGTCCGACTGTATCTTCCGCGTGAGTAACGGCAGTACAAGTAACGATCAAGCCACACATGGTTTGGTGGGTCCCGATCATGACTGGAAGTAATACAATACTGATAACGGAGGGGGTTCGGTGAAGGGCCTCGCGCTCGCTATCGCGCCACTCGGGACGCTTTTCGTCGGCGTCCTGTTCGCGAACGTCGTAGACGAGCCGCTGAGACGCCGCGAACCGCACCTCCCAGGCATCGTCGCATCGTTGTTCTTCGCAATCACCCTGCTTTTCACGTGGCAGCTGTCCACCCAGCCGCTACCCATCGAGTACGAGCTCGTCGGCGATAATGTCGAGCTGTTGATCACCGAGCTGGGAATCTTCGTGGCGATCACGGCCACGCTCGCCGGACTGCTGGTGTCGATCTACACCATCGCCAGCGAGGAGCACACAGACGGCAGTGAGGTGTACTTCCCGCTCGTGTTCGCCCTCGTGGCCGGCGTGATCGGCATCGGGTTCGCGAACGACCTGTTCACGCTGTACGTGTTCTTCGAACTGATGGCCGTCGCCACGTACGCGCTCGTGCCCTTTCACGTCGAGCGCGCGGCGGCTGTCGAAGCAGGGTTCAAGTACCTCGTGATGAACGTCGTCGGCGCAGTGCTGGCCATCTTCGGCATCTCGTTGGTCTTTACCACGGTCGAGGGGAGCCTGCAACTGAGCGACATGGGCCAGCTCGCGGGCATGGCTGAACCGGAAGTCTACCCGGTGTACGCAGGGCTCCTGTTCATCACGATCGGGTTCGGCGTCAAGTCTGCGCTCGTTCCCCTCCACACTTGGGTACCGGACGCATACTCGGAAGCGCCGTCGGGCATCAGTGCACTGCTGGCCGGGATTGCGACGCCGGCAGCGGTCATCGCGATGATCAAATGCCTCGCCGTGTTCCCGGCCGAGGTCGCGGGCCTCATGCTGATGGTGTTCGCCGTCGTCACGATGACGGTCGGGAATTTGTTGGCGCTCCAGCAGAGCGACGTAAAACGGCTGCTGGCGTACTCGTCGATTCCACACATCGGGTACATCCTCTTCGGGTTCGGAATCGGGTTCTATTACGAACTCGGGATCGCCATCGATGGCGCACTCTTCCACATCCTCGCGAACGTCTTCATGAAGGGCGGGGCGTTCCTCGCGGTCGGCGTCGTCCTCTACCGGCTCCGGAACACGGAACTTGGCGGCGTCCGCGACCTCGAGTCGCTCGAGGGCATCGCTTACCGCATGCCGGTCGCCGCAATTACACTCTCCGTGGCCGTGCTTGCACTGGCCGGGGTCCCACCCCTGGCCGGCTTCTGGGGCAAGTTATTCATCGTCCTGGGTGCCGCGAAGGCGGGCGGCGTCGGTATCGGCGCCCTGCTTGCGCTGATCGTCATCGGGAACTCGTTCCTCTCGCTTGGGTACTACCTTCCGGTGATCAGACACCTCGTCGCGACCCCCGAAGAGGGCGGCGTGATCGAGAACGTCCGACGGGCGCCGGCGCTCCTGGCGCTCCCGCTGGCACTCGCCACGCTGGCGATGATCCTCCTCGGAATCTTCCCGTACCTCGGATTGGAGATCGTCCATCCCGCCGCTGACCTGCTGGGAGCGTATCCGGAGGTGATCCCATGACGACGCTCATGGGCGGGGTCACACTCGCAGGCATCGTCGTCTTCGCCGCGCTTGCAGTGATCCTTCGGGACTTGCTGCAGTCGATCCTGTCGCTGACCATCGCCAGTGTCTCCATGGCGGCCTATTTCTACCTCCTTGGAGCGCCCTACGCGGCGGTGTTCGAGGCGATCGTGGCTGCTGGGCTCATCACGGTCCTATTCCTGTTCATGGTGAGCCTGAGCGACACGAGCGTCGTGGACCGACTCGAAGGGCGGAAGGCAACGCTCGTCGGCATCTCCGGTCTCGCGTTCGTGGGCGTCGCAGCCTTCCTCTGGGTGTCGTACTTCGGCGAACTCGCGGTCGCGAGCCAGTCGAACTTCGGTGACATCAGCGAAGCGTTGTGGACAGGGCGATCGATCGACGTGCTCGCGGTGACGATCCTGATCTTCGTCGGCGTTATCGGTTCGATGCGACTCACGACCACCGGGATCGAGGCACTCGAGGAATCGCCCGGGGCGGAATCTGAAACGAACGCCCGACCCCCGTCCGCCGAAGGCCAGGTTGGTGAAACCACTGGAACGAGTTCCAGTGATGACCCGCAGGAGGAGGTAGCATGAATCCGAGTACGATCGCATTCGGCGTGGCACTCGTCGTCCTCGCCATCGGGTTGATCGGGACGGTAGTCGGTCGGAACGTGGTGAAGACGATCATCGGGATCGAGTTGATGTCCAAGGCAGCATTGCTGAACTTCGTCGCTGGCGGATACGAGGGCGGGCAGGCGATCGTGGTCCTGCTCGTGGTGATCGATGCCATCGTCGTCGCCGTCATGATGGGGATGACCGTGGCGGTGTACCGTCATTACGGAACGCTTGACGTCGAACATCTCGGGAGGTTAACATGGTAACGACACAGCAATCGACCGAACGGCGGTCCCTTCCGGCCTCCATACTGGGGGTCGTCGTTGCGGCCGCGTTCCTGGGCGGCATGGCCTTCCAATTGAGCGAAGGGGGTGCGCAAACGGGCGAACTGTACGCGCTCCTCGCGATCGCGGCCCCGTTCGTGGGCGTCGCGCTCTTGCCGGTCGTCGCCATGGGTGGCGACGCGATGCGGAAGTGGTTCGCGGTCGCGATCGGTGCGCTGACCGCCCTGCTGACGCTCGCGATCCTGCCCGAAGCGCTGACCGGCGACCCGCTCCACCAGACGTACACCTGGGCGGGTCCGGCCGAGGTCACGTTCGGGCTGTACCTCGACGGCCTCGGGGCAACGCTGGCAGCTATTGCGGGCGTCGTCGGCGCGCTCGCGCTCCTGTTCTCCACGCGGTTCATGGAGCGCGAGTCCGGCCTCACGCGCTATTACGCACTGACGCTGTTGTTCGTCGGCGCGATGGTTGGGTTCTCACTGACCGACAGCCTGATCGCCGTCTACGTCTTCTGGGAGGTGCTCGGGCTCTGTTCGTTCGGCCTGATCGCCTTCTGGATGACCGATCCCGACTCGATCAGGGGCGGCATGAAAGCCTTCATCGTCACCCGGTTTGGGGACATCGGCCTCCTGGCCGGCATCGGGCTCCTTTACGCTGCGACGGACACGTTTTCGATCCAGAACATCGTCGAACAGTCGGCGGCGGGATTGATCGAACCGCAGTGGATGGTGGCCTGGGCCGGCGCCCTGTTCATCCTCGCGGCCATGGGCAAGTCGGCACAGTTCCCGTTGCAGGTCTGGCTGCCCGACGCAATGGAGGCGCCGACAACGATCACGGCACTCATCCACGCGGCAGCGATGGTTAACGCCGGGATCTACCTGATCGCGCGTACCCTCCCGATCTTCAACGGGATGGGCTGGTGGCTCGACGCGATCCTGGTAATCGGGACCGCCAGCGCGTTTCTCGCCGCGCTGATGGCGACCTACGCAACCGATCTCAAGCGCGCGCTCGCGTACTGTACCATCAGCCAGCTGGGCTATATGATGGCCGGGCTGGGGATCGTCGGTGGCCTGCTTCCGGCGACGTTCCACCTGCTGTCACACTCGCTATTCAAGGCATTGCTGTTCCTGGGCGCCGGGTCGGTGATCTACGCCCTTGGCGGCACGGTCCACAAACACGTGGACATGCGGGAGAACGCGGGCGTGGCGAACTTCGACCAGATGCCGATCACGAACGTCACCTTCCTGGTCGGGCTGCTGGGCCTGATCGGGTTCCCCGGGTTCAACGGGTTCTGGAGCAAGGAGATGATCCTTGGCGCCGGTCGGGCCGGCGATACGCTCGAACAAGTGGCGTTCGTTGCCCTCGCGATCACGGCCGTGCTCACGGTCGTGTACTCGATCCGGATCTACCACTTCGTGTTCCGCGGCGACCCCGAGAAAGAGGTCGAGGAGTCGCCGCTAGCGATGACGATCCCGCTGGTCGTCCTGGCGGCGCTGACGGCTACCTCGTGGCTGGCGATCGACCAGTTCTCCCACGCGCTCAAAGAGTCCTATCCGGCCGCTCTCGAGGTCCACGCCTATGATCTCGGCGGTCTCGTCGAACACGTCGTGACACCAGCGACGATCGCACTCACCGTCGGCATCCTGGTCGTCGGCTACCTCGGCTTCCGCTTTCGGGAGTCGATCTTCGCGGCTGCACCGTCGGCGATCCCAGCGATCCTCGAGCAGCGCTACGGGATTAACGGCCTCTACCTCAGGATCGCCGACCTATACCGGGACTTCTGTGGGGTCGTCCGCCGAACGCAGACTGGCGACGTCAATTACAACACGGTCGGCGTCGTGCTGGCGTTCCTGATCGGTATCGGGGTGTTGCTCGTCTGATCGGGGATTTCATCCCGCCATTGGGTCGGCGGATCTCGACCCTCGCAAGGGCGAACGTATTTGGGTGCAAATATGTTTTGCGAGTAGTTGTGCTACCAAACCCTTAACCATAATAATTCATATACTTAATCGTTTTTGGGCGTCGTTTTCACAATTATTGCGACCCATTACCACACTACAGGATTGAGCCGCCAGTCGCGGTCTTTCGTGACCTATACATATCTATATGAGAGAATGAAATCATTGGATACTTTAAACGGGCATTAAATGAAGGGACGTACCTTATTGAAACTCTCGCACTATGAACAATCGGAGAGCCATGGCCAATCAACTCATTCTGGCACCCCCGATCGCATTTCTCGTCTTCTTACTGGTCGGTGCGGTACTCGACCGGGTCGGGGTCGCCATCGCGGACGAACGGAGCGGCGAGGGGGCGTTCACGACGGCTTACGCCTGTGGCGAGGACCTCATCGGACAACGCACCCAGCCGAAGTACAAGCTGTATCACGTGGGGATCGGGTTCACGATCATCCACCTCGCAGTGTTGCTGGTTGCGACGATGCCGATGGGCGGCCCGGACGGCACGATCGCGCTTGGCGTGACGCTACTAGCCGTCGTGGCCCTCTCGCTGTTCGCACTGCTCAAGGCCGGTCTCAAACCATGACAGCAAGGAACCAACGACCAACGAACGGAGGGACGTGATAATGTCCAAACTCGTCGACTGGGCCCGCAAACAGTCACCGTGGGTCCTGCACATGAACTGTGGGAGTTGCAACGGGTGCGACATCGAGATCGTCGACGCGATGATGCCCCGGTACGACATCGAACGGTTTGGCATGAAGAAACAAGGGTCGCCGCGGCATGCCGACGTGCTCCTGTGCACGGGGCCGGTAACCCGGCAAATGAAGCCCCGACTCGAGCGGATCTACGAGCAAATGCCGGAACCAAAACACGTGGTCGCGGTCGGGACCTGCGCCTGTTCGGGCGGGGTCTTCCACGACCACTATAACACCCTAGGCGGGGTCGACCAGGTCGTCCCCGTCGACATGTATATCCCGGGGTGTTCGGCGAACCCCGAATCGATCATCGACGGAATCACCAAACTGCTCGAAGGCGAACCGGAAGCGGCCCCAGTCGGGCAGCAAGAACCGCCGGCAGCCACCGAAACCGAACCGCCTGCCGAAGAGCCCGCAGCTGGAGGTGATTGAGATGGACGCAGACGAACTCAAGGAAACAATCGAAGACGACGTCGGGGACATGATCGCAGAAACCATGCGTGGGCGCCCGCGTCGCGTCGAGGTCATTCTGGAGGACCCCGACCGTATCGTCGACATCATGGAGTACCTCACCGACGAGGGCATCGTCCACCTGTCGACGATTACGGGCCGCGACGATGGCGCCGACGTCGAACTGCTGTATCACATGCTCCGGTACGGCGAGGAAAGCGGCGAGGGCGACCTCGACGAGGCGATTTTGGTGACCGTCCGGACGTTCGTGTCGAAGGGAGCGGCAACGATCGAATCGATAACCGACGCCGTTCCCGGGGCGAACCTCTACGAGCGCGAGATCATGGACATGTTCGGCGTCGAGTTCGATGGACACCCGAACCCTGACGAACTCCTCCTGCCGGACGACTGGGAGGAGGACGAAGCGCCACCCTTGCTGAAGGAAGATCCTGCAGAAATGGAGGGGGATGACTGATGTCGGGTGAATCCGACGAGCGCATTCCAGTGGGCCCGCAACACCCGTCGCTGAAGGAGCCGGCCAACTTCATGCTGGACGTGGACGGCGAAGAGATCACGGGAGCAGACCTCTCGCTGTCGTACAACCATCGCGGCATGGAGGAGGCCGCCCAGCGCAAGGACTACCTCAAGAACATCTACCTCATCGAGCGGATCTGCGGGATCTGCTCGCACAGTCACACCACCGCCTACGTGAAGGGCGTCGAGGAACTGATGGACGTCGAGGTGCCCGACCGAGCACGGTACATCCGGACGCTCATCGGGGAACTGGAACGGCTGCATAGCCACCTGCTGTGGCTGGGCGTCGGCGGCCACGAGATGGGCTTCGACACGCTCTGGCACTACACGTGGCGCGACCGCGAACTCGTGCTCGACTCGCTGGAGGAACTTACCGGGAACCGCGTACACTATGCGATCAATACGCTCGGTGGAGTTCGCGAGGACGTGGATGACGACCAGTTCCCAGGACTCCGCGAGAACCTCGCACAGATCCGCGAACGAGCCGAGTACTACCGGGAAGTCGTCCCCGAGGAAGAGACGGTCGTCATGCGCTGCGAGGGCGTCGGGACCATCTCGCGGGAGCGGGCCAGCGAACTGTGCGCCGTCGGTCCCACCGCACGGGCCTCGGGCGTCCCGACTGACGTCCGCCAAGACGACCCGTACGCGGCCTACGACGAGGTCGACTTTGACGTCGTCACCCACGAAGACGGTGACCTACTCGCCCGCGTGCTCGTTCGCCTGGAGGAGATCGTCCAGAGCTGCGACATCGTGGAGCAGGTTCTCGACGAAATGCCGGACGGCGACCTCAAGGGCTCGCCCAGACCCACCCATACCCTCCCCAATATGGTCGAAGAGGGCGAGGCGATCAGCCGGTACGAGGCGCCGCGTGGGGAACTGATCCACTACATCGAGAGCGACGGCAGCGACATGCCCGAGCGCGTGAAGGTACGGGCGCCAACCCTGGCAAACTGGCTGACGGTCGTCGAAGGACTCAAGGGGAGTTATATCGCCGACACCCCGATGATCGTCGCCGGGATCGACCCTTGCATCAGCTGTACCTCTCGCATCGGCGTCGAGATGAGCGACGACGCGGCCGTTTCGATCGACGGCGGCGACGAAAAGCTCACGCTCGACGAGTTGAGCGATTACGCCAAGGACTGGTACGGCCAGGAGGTGAACTAACATGAGCGTCGCCATGGACCTCGTGTACCTGTTCGTGTTCCCCGGCTTCCTGTTCCTGTTCGCGGCCGGGCTGTTCGTGGAATACGTCGACCGGAAGCTCTACGCGACGGTGCAAAACCGGGTCGGCCCGCCGATCGTCCAGCCCTTCGCGGACTTCCTGAAGCTTCTGTCAAAGGAGAGCATCGTCCCCGAAGCGGCCGATCGCGACGTCTTCGTAGTTGCCCCGCTGTTCGGAATGGCAGGCGTGCTAACGGCGATTCTCTACGTCCCCGTCTGGGGCGCGGAAGCCGTCTTTGCCTTCCAAGGCGACCTTGTGGTCGTCCTGTTCCTCCTGTCCGTCCCGTCGTTCGCGTTGTTCTTCGGCGGGTGGCACTCGCGCAACCGCTTCAGCGACATCGGGACGCTCCGGACGCTGACTCAACTGTTCGGCTACGAGGTGCCGTTCTTCCTCGCCTGTCTCGCACCAGCACTGGCTGCCGGAACGTGGGAAATCTCCAGCGTGATGGGCACGCTCGTCGAGACACCGATCGCGCTGGTCTTGCTCCTCCCCGGCTTTTTCGTCGGCCTTCTCTCGCTGCAGGCGAAACTCGAACGTGTCCCCTTCGACGCGCCCGAGGCGGAGACGGAGATCGCCGGCGGGTCGCTGGTCGAGTACTCCGGGCGCCGACTTGCGCTGTTCAAACTAACCAAGGACATGGAGCTGGTGGTCGGCGCCGGCTTCCTGTCCGCACTCTTCCTCGGCGGTCCCCACCCGCTGGTGGGCGTCGCCGGCCCGATCGGCGGGTTCGTCGCCTTCGCGCTGAAGGTTCTGTTGGTGGTCATTCTCCTGACGGTGCTCAAGTCGGCGTTCGCCCGCCTCAGGATCGAGCAAGCCGTGTCAGTGTTTTACCGGTGGGCCGTCGGGATCGCCATCGTCCAGATGTTGATCGTTATCGCGGCCGCTTCCGCCGGCATTGGAGGGTTGTAACCATGAAAATCCCAGGACGAGTTATTCCGGAAGCGCTCAAGACGCTCGGCAAGGATCGTGCGACCGTCCAGTATCCCGAGGAATCGCCAGAGCAACCGGACCGGTTCCGCGGGAAGATCGAGTACGAAGCAGAGCCCTGTACCGGCTGTGGCCTGTGTGAACGGGTCTGTCCGGCGGACGCCATCGAGACCGAGAACGACGGCGATCGGTTCGTCTGGCGTTATGACCTGGCGAGGTGCCTGTATTGCGGCCAGTGTACTGAAGCCTGCCCGCCGGACGCAATCGTCTCCGGTGAAGAGTTCGAACTGGGCAGCGGACACAAGGAAACCTTCATCGAAGAGCACGGATTCGAACGGTAAGGGCCTGCCAGGCAACGTGCCGGCCGATCGGCCATCGTGACGAGTGCACGGGGGTGCCAGGTCACGACGGCGCCGATCGGGACATGGCCATGGCTATTTCGTCGACGACCCGTTCGATCCCATTCTCCACCGCCGGAGAGAGTTCCTCGCCGTCGTCGATCGACGCCGGTTGGATCCCCAACAACGTGATCGTCGCTCCTGTTTCGCGCTCCAGGTAGTCGGTGAGCATCGTGAGCGGATAGGCGTGCGAGGAGAACGAGGTCTGGGCGAGCGCCTCGGGATCGACCGATTTGACGGCGCCTGGATCGGCGTCAAACTCCACGGCGTCAACGAAAAGAACATGATCCGGATCGAAGGCCTTGACAACGGACGTGTAGTTCTCGGGGGCGGTCCCGCCCTCGACGACCCGCAACCGGTCGGACTCCTGGGTGGCCAGTTCACGGGCGACTCGCACTCCCGCAGCATCGTCGCCCCGCATGTCCGAACCCACGCCGACCACGACGACCCGATCCCCATGATCGAGGGTGACTAGTTCGTCCACGTCTGCCTTCCGTCGTCCAGTCCGATAAGGCTCTCGTCCCCGCTTGAGCGTTTCCTGACTGACGCACTTTCACGGTCGGTTCGTCATCGGCCGGCTGATACACACGGACCAAAGCCTTTCATCACTCGTTTCGTTTTTCAGCGGGATGAGACTGGTCCGGGCGCTGCCCGCCAGGACGGGGCGCGAAATCGTCGACGTCGTCGAGTCGGCCGTTCACCAGCGTCCGCTGGCGCTCCTCGCCCTGATCGCTACGGTCGCCCAGGCGCTTGGCGCCTTGCGGGTCCTTTCTCAACCGGGGTGGCCGCCCATTCGTGACTCTCGAATCTTCGAGTTCTTCGGCTGGCGGATCGCACGGGGTGATCGGCTGTATCTCGACCTCTGGGAGGTCAAACCACCGCTGGCCTTCGAAACGACGGCCGCGCTGGCGTGGCTTTCCGGTGGAGACGTCTGGATCTTTCACCTGCTGTGTGTCGGGGTGACGGGGGCTGCGGCCGTCGGAACCGTCGTTCTGGTTGGTGCGCACGTTCTCGACCGGACTGGCGATTCGCTGGCGGCAGTGACTGCCGGCCTGGGGATGTACTTTGTGATCGCCTTTCACCTCCGTTCGGGCTATGGCTTCAAGACGAAGTATTTCGTCGCCCTCGCCGCCCTGGTGGCCATCTGGTTCGTCGAACGCGACCGGCCGTTCGCCGGGGGGCTGGCTGCCGCCGCCGCGGTCGGATTCTGGCAGGTTGCCGCCGTCGTGCCGGTGCTGGTGCTGGGACTGGCAATACAACGGGGGTCGAAACGAGGGGGCGCGTTGGTCGTGGCCGGGGGCGTCGTCGGAGCAGGGCTGATCCTCGCGCCGATCGTGTACTGGGGCGCAACCTGGGCAATGATCGCGCAGGTCGTCATGGTGCCCTTAACCGCCGTCTCCAGTGGTGACGGAATCAGCTATCTGCAGAAGTTCCCCAGATACCTGGTGGCCAGCGACCTCCCGTTCCTGGCCGGGGTCGTCGGGCTAGGGTGGATCGGTCTGGGCCGCGACCGGACCAACGCATGGTGGGCTGGGGTCGGCGGTGCCTGGTTCCTCGGAATCGCCCTCTTTTTCGACTTCGATCTCGCGCCGGACCTGTTCCCGGCGCTGGCTTTCGTCGGGATCGGTCTCGGCCTTGTCGTTGCGGCAGTCGAGGGTCGACTGCGACGGGTCCTCATTGCCCTGACGGTCGTCCCGCTCGTCGTCAACGTCGTCTTAATGGGCTGGCTTCCACCCTTCGGTGGACCGGTCGAGGTCACCGACCCGCCCGATCTCGCGGAGCGGGACGCCATCGACGCACCATACAACGCCTCCGAGCGAAAGGCACTGCTGTGGTACGACATCGAGCCTACTACCTGCCACGTCTTCGTCGCCAAGACCGAGGCGATTTGGATCGAACGAACCGGTGGTAACCGTACCGCCTCGACCTGCCAGGAGTGGCCCATCGGGGATCGATCAAAGGGTTAACGAGCCCCTCTCGGAAAAGTTGGTCATCACAGGACCAAATGGGCTCGGGCGGGATCGAACCACGCGAACGCCTCGCTCCGCTCGGTGTTCTCTCATTTGATCCGCCCTCCCGTTGCAATGGCGCCGCTCACGAATTCGTTCGCGGCGCAATAGTGGGCTCGGGCGGGATCGAACCACGCGAAGACGGTCGCTCTCACGTTGTTCGAGCGCTGCGTCTTCTCTCCCTCGACCCGCCGACCGCTCGATTCTCTCGTCGGGTTCCCTCCTCACAGAATCGAGTGGGCTCGGGCGGGATCGAACCGCCGATCTCGTCCTTGTAAGGGACGCGTCATGACCACTAGACCACGAGCCCGCATCGGAAACCAGTCCGCCCGGAAGGAATAACGTTTTCCTTCTCGGTCGGAAGGTTTAGTCCCGTTGCCCCCGGATCACGGGCCATGGACCGACCCCGGGTGCGGACCCTCCTGGTAAGTCTGGTCGTCATTGCCCTCCTGGGCGTGCTGGCGATCGAACTCGCTCTCGTGGTCCCGCCCTGGGTCCAGGATCGGGGTGAGGCGGTCGTCACGCTCATCGACGCTGACTCTGGGGAGCAACTGGCCCGCGTCGACGTCGAGGTGGCAGATACCCGCGAGGAACGATATAGGGGCCTGAGCGAACACGAATCGTTGGCCCAAGGGGAAGGGATGCTGTTCGTCTTCGACGGGGCGACCCACCGGACCTTCGTCATGCGGGAGATGGACTTTCCCATCGATATGATCTTCGTCGGGGCCGACCGTCGAATCACGGCGATCTACCGCACCCGTGCCCCCGGGCCGAACGAGGACGGTAACGACATCCGGTACTCGGCACGAGCCAAGTACGTCCTCGAGGTACCCCGAGGGTTTGCCAACGAAACCGGCCTCTCCGAAGGGGATAGAATCGAAATCGATGACTGCGGGGGCACGAAGAACACCACAGCTTCGGGTCGTTTATCGATCGAAACGGGAGCAACCAGGGCGACCAGATCCATCGGTGCCGCCCTCCAATTCACTCCCAGCACGTTCTCCTGACCACCCGGGGAGGCCAGGTCTTCGGGCCGAAAAATAGCGAAACACCCGTTTCGCCACACTGGGCGGCCGATTTGATCGGGGATGGCCCCTATTTCGCACCGATTCCCACAGAACTGCGCCACTACCGTGGCCGATGGAGATTTGTGCTCCCACACTCCGGACAGGCCGTCATCGATCCCAGCGTCGGGTGGTCCACCGAGTTCCACTCGTCGCTGTCAACGGCTGCCTTGAATCCACACTCTATACACCGAAGGCGTGTGGCCGTGGCTTCTTCCGCCATGGGCAATGCTACGTCATAGAGTACCATAGTTGTTGTCTCGATTTCCCAGATCGGCGTTATTGGTATTCGTTAGCAAAGCCCAGGAATTGCTTAAGGGATGGGCCACTTCACCGAACGTCATACCGGAGCAGTAATGCGATCGACCCAGCAGAAAAAACGGGCAGGTGTTTCGAAACGTAATAAGGTTTTAGTCGGTTCGAACGCGAGCATATGGTAATGGATATCCCCGACGAAGAAGACGACCCCTTCGAGGAACAACGAGAGAAGGCAGAAAATCCGATGCAGCGCCTGTTCCTCGAGTACGGGTCAGACAACACCCTCGCGTTCGTGGTGGGGCTCCTCTCGAGCATCGTCGCTCGCATCTTGGACCTCCTCCCGCCAGTGTTGCTCGGGATCGCTCTGGACGCGGTCATTCGCGACAATAAACAGTTCATACTGTGGCCGCTGCCGGCGGAATACACCATGAACCTGGGGTCGAACGAACAGCTGTGGCTGGTGACCGGAATTATCGCCTTCTCCTTTTTCGGCGGCGCGAGCTTCCACTATACGCGAAACTGGGGTTGGAATTCATTCGCCCAACACATCCAGCACGAGGTACGAACCGACACTTACGACAAGATGCAGCGATTGAACATGGACTTCTTCTCCGACAAGCAGACCGGCGAAATGATGTCCATCCTCTCGAACGACGTCAACCGCCTGGAACGATTCCTCAACGACGGGATGAACTCGGCGTTCCGCCTGGGGGTTATGGTGTTGGGAATCGCCGGCATCCTGTTTTACTTCAACTGGCAACTCGCGTTCGTCACGCTGGTCATCGTGCCGCTGATTGGCTATACCACCTACAAGTTCGTCAGCATCATCCAGCCAAAGTACGCCGAGGTGCGCTCGACCGTCGGGCAATTAAACTCGCGTCTGGAGAACAACCTCGGTGGTGTACAGGTCATCAAGACCTACAACACCGAGACCTTCGAGTCCGAACGCGTCGACGACGTCTCGAACGACTACCTGGATGCTAACTGGGACGCCATCGACACCCGGATCAAGTTCTTCCCCGCGCTCCGGGTCCTTGCAGGCGTCGGATTCGTCGTCACCTTCTTGGTTGGCGGACTCTGGGTCTTTTCGACCGAGGCTGGCAATCCCGCCCCGTTCTTTTTTACCGGCACCCTCACGTCCGGGGAGTTCGTCACCTTCATTCTGCTTTCCCAGCGGTTCATCTGGCCGATGGCACAGTTCGGCCAGATCATCAATATGTACCAGCGAGCCAGGGCCTCAGCCGAGCGCATCTTCGGACTGATGGATGAACCCTCCAGGATCGCGGAGGACCCCGACGCCGACGAGATCGAGGTTAGGGACGGCCACGTTGTCTACGACGACGTTACCTTTGGTTACGACGAGGAGGTCATCGTCGAGGACGTTTCCTTCGATGTGGAGGGCGGCGAAACCCTCGCGCTCGTCGGCCCGACTGGCGCCGGCAAGTCCACCGTCCTCAAACTCCTGCTCCGGATGTACGACGTCGACGAGGGGGCGATCGAAATCGATGGCCAGGACCTGCGGGACGTGACCATCCCCTCGCTCCGCCGGGCCATCGGCTACGTCAGCCAGGACACGTTCCTGTTCTACGGGACCGTCGAGGAGAACATCACGTACGGTACCTTCGGCGCGGATCGCGAGGACGTGATCGAAGCCGCGAAGATGGCCGAGGCTCATGAGTTCATCGAGAATCTCCCCGAAGGATACGACACAGAGGTCGGGGAGCGCGGCGTGAAGCTTTCCGGCGGCCAACGCCAGCGGATCTCCATCGCTCGTGCCATCCTCAAGGATCCCGACATCCTTGTCCTCGACGAGGCGACCAGCGACGTCGACACCGAAACTGAGATGCTTATTCAGCGCAGTCTCGACCGACTAACTGAGGACCGCACCACGTTCGCGATCGCCCACCGCCTCTCGACGATCAAGGATGCCGACACGATCGTCGTCCTCGAGGGTGGCGAAATCGTGGAGCGCGGATCCCACGAGGAGTTGCTGGAGAACGACGGCCTCTATGCCCATCTCTGGGGCGTCCAGGCCGGCGAGATCGACGAACTTCCCGACGAGTTCGTCGAACGCGCCCGGCAGCGGGGGAACCGCATCGAGGCCGAGAACGACGATTGACAGCGACCGTAAACCGTTAATCTCTACATGCCCTTGAAAGCCTCCTCCGCGTGAACGCGGAGGAATCCCGAGCGGTGGGAGTTTCAGGTTCGCAGTCCAGTCATCGGACTACCAGTCCTTTCGGGCGCGGGTAGTCCCACAGCATCGGACTGGTTGACTGCTGGCCATACCAAGTGGCCGTTACCCCTATCCTCAACCGTGTATGGCGTCCCGGTGTTGTATTTGCCAGCGGGACGCCGGCAGGCGTCAGCAGAGTCGGGGGTATCGTGATGCTCGCTTTGAGCAGTTGGCACAGACACACTCTCTGGAATGTGTGTTCACCGACTGGTCTTTCAGATACTGTCATCCGAGAGACTCCGTCTCTCGTGATCACGAAAATCTTCGATTTTCGAACGACCTCGTTAGGTGGGCGGA
>JBKEGM010000002.1:0-35461 GCA_046710005.1 Natrialbaceae archaeon | reverse complement strand
TGGGTTCGCCTTCAAGATCGAGGCGGTTGTAGGCTCGCTGTGCCACGTTGTTCAACTGGCCGGTTTTTTCGAGACCGGTGACTAGTGCGGCGAGGTCTTCATCACGAACCGTGAGGTTCTGATGGAGTTCACCCTGGTCGAGGTCCTCGTAGGCGTTCGCGACGGCATCTGCAAGCGAAAGCTCCTCGGACTCGTCCTGCTCGGTAGCTGACTGGTCAGATGCCTCGCTACTGAGGCGACTCTGTGATTTCGATTGAGACAGCAGTTCTTCGGCCTTATCCTGACTTTCGCTGGTATCGTTCTCGGACATGAGTTGGTTATTGTGGGGTAGGACGGTCTGCAATCCTCTCTAGAAGGAGCTCGGTGTTCTTGCGGTACGCTTCTTGGGCCTCGCGACCCGTGGAGTAGAGATCGGACTCGTCGAGCGCAAAGAGCGTCTGTCCCTCAAACTGTTCGTTGCCGATGTTCTGCGTATCGACGATGTGTTCGCCAACGACGTCGGGAAAGCGGCCCTCGATCTCCTCGAGGAAGTTCTGCGAGAGGTTCCTGCCTCGACGGTACATCGTCGCGAAGACGAGTTTCACTTCGGGCGAGACGCCCTCGTATTCGTCGCGGATGGCTTTGAGGTCGGCGTGGAGCGTGGCGAGCTGGCGGCGCTCGAACTTCCCTGGTTTGAGTGGTACAACCGTGTTCGACGCAGCGAACAACCCGTTGAGCGCGATATTGTCTTCCTTTCCGGGGAGGTCGAAAAACACGAGGTCATATTCGGGAGCGAGGTCCTCAGAGACGAATCGCTCGAGTTTGTGAAACCGATCTTCGCGAGGAACGTTCGCGAGATTGTTGTCGGCTCCACCAAGGCCGGGGTCGGCCGGAATAAGATCGGGGCCTTCGCCGGTCTCGAAGACCATCCGGTCGACGATATCTGGGATGTTCTCGTGGATGAAGTCCCAGTCTTCACCAAAAACGGCCGAGATGGGAGCTTCGATGTTGTCCTCAACGTCTTCGGTACTGGCGGCCAGATCCTCGGGATCCGCGTTCGGAAAGATGTCCTGATGAATTCCGAACTGGAGTGCGAGGTCGTTTTGCTTCCCCGCGAGGTCGACAATGACAGTGCGTAAGTCGTGGATTCTGTGAGCGACCACGGCCATGTGTGCCGCCGTTGTAGTCTTCCCTACGCCCCCCTTCGGAACGTAGGTTGCTGCCCGAAGGATGGATTCGCTTGCCATATACAGATACTGCATACAGATTCGGATTATATAAACTTACGTCAGACAATCGTCTCCCAGTTAACCTCAGGATTGAGGAGGAACAATTCAAAACGTGGTGGACACAGGTTCGCGAAGGAGGGCTTCGAGGGTGTCTCCGCCGTCCCATCCCGGATGACAAGGAGAGCCTCACCAAAACATGTAGTTGTATGGAAAATTCCGCAATATCACGCTTCATGCAAACTCGCCCGATGTGTGAGAGCGTGAACGGACTCAAGGATGCTGATTCGAGGAAAAGGAATATATCATGTGAGTCTGCATACCCACACTCAACAAGACTACGACACCCGGTCAGGAACGTCTGCGCGGACGAGTGACAGGTTCGCTCTCCTCGAAATGGAGTTGCTTCTGTCACTCAGGCACGTCTTGGAGGGTGTTCCCCTGTGGCCGGTGCTTTTGGAGGAGTACGGGCCACTACGCGACAGACGTCTCCGGTAAGTGTCGCAGTCTTGACCTGATTTGACATGAATTAAGAGAAGTCTGGTAATGGTGTCCTATTCTCATTGAGGCCGTATCCTTCCGAAACGCCGACCTCCAGAAGGATCTCGACGAGGAACTCAAGGTCGTGGATCTCCTGGTCGAGCTGGGCGCGTTCGAGTTCGCGAGCGAGGAGAGCATCGAGGAGATACTGTTTGACGATGGTAGCCTCTGCCGACCGAATTGCGTGTATCTCTTCGTCGGTCAACGTTAGTTGCGTGGCGTCGGGGAGCTTCCCATCGGGTCGCGGGACGAGGCCCGCTCGAATGTCAGTACGAACGCGCCGATAGTGCTTGCACCCACCTTCTGGGGGCACATCGAGGCACGTACAGGTTCTTTGGAGTACGTCGACCTCGTAAACGCCCCCGGACGCCGATTTGACCTCGTAGATGCCGCCCCGTCGAAGCATTGCGACGTCCATCTCCTGGGTTTGCGCTCGCCCCTCACGCCGGGTTGCGGCGTTCTCAAGGGACGGTGTCGATTCCTCTGCTGGGTTGGGATCGGATGCTGTAGCCATCGGGATCTCGGTCTCCACAGGGCGACGGCACGTCGAGATGCTGCACAGCGGGCGGGTGTTTGTGCCTCTAGTGTCGCCCCTCTGCGCTCTCGGGGGGAGACAAAGTCGGCGGGTGGATCGGGCCGGTTCGACTGGAAGGTGGATTCGCCCTACGTTACAACCTCGGCTATATCGTTAGGATAGTTACGTAGGACAGTCGGCCTCTGCGGCGAACGGGCGGTTTTTCGGGGGTTTGTCGGTTTGACACCCCGAGTGCTATTTTACCGCATGGCGCGAATTAGAACGTGAGCGATACCAGAAAACACCCCCGCCAAGAATCCCTTCATGCCATACCTCGCCATGCGGCCGAACGGTGACCGGGTGCTCTCCTTAGACGTCGACGGCGACGACGACAGTCTCTGCCCACTGTGTGAAGAACCCCTGTTCCTCCGGCGCTCGCACTACAACCGCGGGCGATTTGTCTCGAAACACTTTGTCCACCACTCTGGGTCGGAGTGTCCGGGTGAATCAAACCTCCACGCCAAACTCAAGACCATTGCGGCGATGAAACTCCGCGAGATTTTCGAGTCAGCTACTGTCGATCACGAGCGCATCATCCCGGGGACCGATCGGGTTGCGGACGTGGTCGCGACGTTCTCTGAGGAACTCTATCCGTTTGGGAAGGGTTTCATCATCGAGATCCAGCACAAGAACGACGACAAGGAGGTCGGCTCGATTTCGGGGGACTACCTCCAAGCGGGCTACTCGGTGTTCTGGGCGTACCAGTCGGACTTCGAGGGACACGATATGACGTTCGCTGAACACCGCGTCAAGAAGTCCTGGCCCCATGCCGTCCCAATTGTCGAAGGTCTCGATGGCTACGCAGAGAGCGTGCAGCGATTGATGGACCCGCCGGAACAGCCCGAGGTGCTGATGGAAATCCCGTTCCCAATGGAGTACCGGCGGGCCCACGCGCTCGAAGTGATCCCGCCGCTTCGGGGGTACTATGATAAGGGCGTCTCCCCCGAGGGATGGGAGAAGATCGACTCTGTCTCCCTCCATGGAAAGGGGCGCGAGCGGGCGTGGGTCAATATCCTCCGCTCGCCGTCGAACCATATCTTCCTCGAGTGGTGGAAGAAGGACACCGAGCGGGGCAATTCCGAGTACATGATCGTCCACATCGGGAGCGAGTTTCCCGAGCGATTTGAGGCGTTCATGGCGGACACAAAGGAATGGTTTGACTCGGGAAGTGCAGACCAACAGGTTGCACACTGGGTCGGTGGCGCATCGCTGAATTTCCGAGGGACGAAGTTGTGTGAGAGCTGGATCTCCATCGCCAAAGTGCCGTACGGTCCGGTGAAAATTGTGGTCGCTCGACGCGACAAGAAGGGAAACACGCGGACGTGGGCAGTGAATTACCGAAAGGGAGACCTCGGACGACTGGCGGCGCTACGCCATCCGATCCGACGGCTCTTCGGTGAACCCGAGATGGATCCAAAGGCGGCGAAGCCGTCGTCGGATAGGAAGCGATCAACGAGCAACCCGCCAGAGATGGTGTGGGACTAGCGGCTACGCCGAGAGTATCTTAGAAGGATTCCTATGCGGTTCTTCCTATGTCAGTCGTCGGGGAATCAGCTCGTAAGTAGTTGTACGAATTGACTACTCGATTTCTAGCTGCCCACTTCCGCTGGTCTCCCCATCGGCGTTCTCGTCCCATTCGAGTTCGAACTCGATACTTCGCTCAGTCATGTTGCCAGCCGGGCCTTCGCGTTCAGCTTTGACCTCGAAGGTTGGTCGAGCAGGGGGATTCAGCGTTACAGACTCGGAGCCTGCTTTCAGGCTGATAGCGTTTCCGCTGTCGAGATTATCCGCGACTTTTCGAAGGTACGCTGCAATCTCTTCTCGACTCTGGTCGCTCTCTGATTTGAACAGGACTTCTTCAGGCATAATGAACGATACGCTGCCTGCACCGATAAGTGATCCTCTGTACTTATCGATTCAGATCTCTCTCGACACAAGGTATACGAACTGTTCTATAACACCCTCGACTGCGCCACTAACATTCCGACCAGCCACAGGCTCGGCAGGTTTTACAGCCCTCAGAGTAGTACAGTGACATCGACCCACATTTTGGACACTCCGGCGATTCGCCGGCCTCGAGGAGTGTAGCAGTCGCATCTTCCTGCTTGTCGTCTCCCCTGTCACTAGCGTTGTCGTTGGCGCCCGTGCCCCAGCTCGCTTCCTGGCCGGTGATCGTGCCGCCGTCGGGTTTGTGTGCAGCCGTGGCGTCTTCTCCGACGGCTTCCGCGAGATTCTTCTGTTGGAGATAGTCGAGGTCGGGATCGCCCTCGAGGTATCGCGTCATCGCGAGGCCGATGGCGTCTGGGATGGACTGTGTCTTGTCGCCCTTGTCCCACCCGACCTTCGGTGAGCGGATGCCTCGGAGTTCGCTGGCGATCTCCTCGGGATCAACACCGGAGCGGAGCCCGGTGGAGACAGTCTTTGCGAGTGCCTCGGTGAATGAGGCGGTGAATCCGCCGGAGTTCCCGATATTCGCGAAGAGTTCGAACGGCCGGCCGTCGGCGTCCTCGTTGATAGTGACGTAGAGTTTGCCGTAGCCGGTCTGGACGCGCTGCGTGACCCCGTTGAGGACATCTGGACGCGGTTGCTTCACGGCCAGTTTTTCAGGGGATTTGGAGTCGGTTTCGGTTGGTTCTGTGGTGTCAACCTGGTCGTGTTTCATGGGTTGGAGTCTGTTTGGTGTTGCGGCCGTTTGGTGACGTTTCGCTGTGACGACGGTCGACATGTCTCACCGTTCACCTAGGCAAAGATAGGGGCGGAATGAGGTTAAGAACATACGGAAAAATCGCCGGACAGGACGGTTCTATGTGCGTATCCCCACGGGATTTCGGAGGGTAACAAACGAGAGTTAGAGCTCATCCCACGTGGGTGGCGCGGGCGACGAAGCAATCTCGTCGTCTGACTCATTCCCGAGGCCGTGGATGTACGCAAGCAGCTCTTCCGGTGGCGACATCGGTGAGACCGTCTCGGCGTCGGCGGTGGACATGTTGTCTCCTTCGTGTTCGCCTTCCGGCTCCTGTTCCTGTCTGGGTGGAGTCTCGCCGTTCTCCTCGTCGATGGCATCGATCCGCTCAGTGAGATGGCGAATGATACCCGCTCTGTCACGGTTCGCCCGCTCGTGCTCGAGGTATCGTTCAACGGTCTCGACCTCTTCCATCATCTCGATCGCGGGCGTGATGACCCGCGTGTTCCGCGTGTCAAGGAGTTTCTCGGGCGGGAGCTGTTCGAGGAGCGATTCATCGCCACTCATGCTTGTCCTGGGAGTGCCGGTGGCTCGAAGCGGTTCCACTCGTCGAGATGGGAACAGATGTCTGCGACGACGTATTCGATGGCTTCTGCCGTCGACGAGTCGAGAGGTGGTGTCTCGACGATTACAGCGAGCTCGAGGGCGTCCTCGAATCTGATGTGAGGATGGGCGTCGTAGAGTGCTTTAACGACGGCCTTCGCAAGTGCGTCACCATTGAGGGTTCTGGGCTCGTCGATGGCATCTCGGGCGACGGCGGTGAGGTGTTGCACACGGCGGGTGGCGGCGATACTGGCGTCGATGTCGCTGCTGGTGGGGGTGTGCTGTGCGGTCGGGGTAGTATTCATCTGATGGAGTCCCTCCACAGGAGCGGGGGACGACAAACAGAGCGGGATTGTCCGCCCTACGTTACACTATTAGTATGATGGTAGCGTAGGATAACGTATGCCCGAACCCGATCCCGACGCTGGCGCTCCCGCCAGTCCTGAAGAGCGGGGCGAAGCAATGCCTGCACCTCCAGAAGGGCTAGCAAAGCGCGTGTGGGAGCCCCTGCAGGCACAGACCGTGTACGATCTAGAGCGAGTCATCGACTACTGCGAGGAACTCATCGAGCACAAGGAGCGACCAGTGTCTCCGGATGAGACGGTCGGAGCGGGTGAGGTCGCAGCCGAGAAGCCACCGCAGAACCTATCCCGCGAAAAGCGGCGTGCAGCGAAAGAAGAGTTTGAGGAGATGAGTACGGAACAGCTAAAGGAAATGTCAGATGATGAATTAACCCGATATGGACACCTCCAGATACGGAAGATCCCGTGTGGGCCGGGATGCAATGGCTGTCCCCATGGGCCGTACCGCTACACTGTCTACCGGGATCTACGGGGAAAGGTGACCTCGAAGTACGCCGGGAAAGCCGGAGAAGAGTAACACGGAATCCACGAGAGTTATCCGCAGTTTGCAATATCGACGATGCACCCGGTATCTCGACAGGCGGCGAGCCACCCATTCTGATAGCCGATCCCCGCGAGGTCGTCGAAGGGGAACCGGATCGTTACGTGTTCTGGTGTGATATCGGGGAGTTGCACACGGAGTGTCTGGCCGTCCTGGTCGGCGGCCTCGAGGTAGCCACTCCCAGCGAGCGCGTAAAGTTCCCAGACGAGGTCCCGACCGTCCTCGGTCGTCTCTGGCCACTCCACATCAGAGAGCGTCATGCGGACGTTCTCGACCCACTGAGCGGTGTCCACATCGTCGTCGGTGATGGCGACGTCGTAATCGTCGATGACGCGGTCGGGATCGAGCAGTCCGAATTCCGCAGAAAGGATCCACCAGCGAGCACAGAGTGTCTCAGCGAAATCGCGCTTGAGGCCGAAGTATGTCGAACGGTACTTTTCTCGAGCAGGGAGCAGGCCGTCGTGTTTCGCGTCGCCACACCCGACGAGGGCAGCTCGGCGAACGAGGAGATCGCTACGAGTACTATCCTCGTGGCCTCCACCGTCGGTCTGAATTGCCTCGATCGTGGTCTGTCTCGTCGGCATCTATCGTTTCGGGACGGCGTGAGTTACCCCTACCCGCAACCCTGTGTGCATCGGTCGGTGCGATTTTGACACCCGCTGGGGATGAATCTGCCTCCGCGGGACACTCAGCGTCATTAGTAATCGGGTGACTTGATTGTAACTAGGATTCGCTTGATATGGGAGCCGGATTAATAGTGGACGTCGACTGGCGTCACGTAGAACGAGGTATCGTCGCTCCCCGTATCGTCGGTCGCGATCATCTCAAGAAGCTGTTCGAATTCGACTTGGCTCCGAATCGCGGTTCCATATTCATTGTAGAGGTAGTAGACCGGGCCGGCGTATTCACCGACAGAGTACATCGCATACCGGAAGTCGCCTGAGTAGGAGTCGATGAACTCCTCTTCGTTTTCGGCGAGGCCCAGAGGATTCCACGGTTCGACGTCGGCTTCAATACGGGGGCTTTCGAGGAGTTCCTTGTCGGTGTAGTCTTCGAATCCCTTGCGGATGACGGCCATTCGTCGAGCGAGTTCGCGAGTGGTGGATCCCCAAGCATCCTTGAGGAGATCGTTCCCGATTTCGGAGTCGGCACGAGCGGAGCCCTCTTCACGGAAGATGTCGGGAAGTGACTCACTCCAGCGACCGCCCTCGGTCATGAGCGTGCCGTAGTCGAACGTCGGGTAGAGCGGCGCGTCGACGCCCTCAAAAAGGCCTTGGGCAATCCCGGTCGCATCTTCCGCGTCGTAGGCTTCGCAGACAACTCTGATGAGCATGTGCATGATGAATCTGGTCAGGGGTGGAGGGCGAACGCGGTATCGTCGACGTTGATGCCGAATATCGCGCCAGGAGCGTTCCCTTCGGGATCAGTAGATGGATAGAGGATCGTCCCGGGCTCGAGTTCGAGAACGACTGTCGATTGCCCATCGTGGGCTTGCCAGCCTTCGCGTTCGAGTTCTTCGTTGGTCATTGCACGGACGGTAACAATGCGCTGTCCGGCGATACTGTCGTCTTCGGCGGATTCCATTTTGAATGGGCCTCCACCGCGCGGGGGCCCGACAAACGGGCACGAATTAGTCCGCCGCGTCCTCGTTCTCGTTTTGGGAGTGCTGCACGGGAATCTCGAATGTGATGTGACTCTCCGTATCCGTGGTGAGTTCGTCCACCTCGGTCCAGGTGTACCAGGCTTCTTCGAGGAGATCAGTTCGGTTGGGTGTCTCGGAGATGGCGTAGACCGAGGCGCTAATGCCTTCGGTGGCGAAGCGAATATCGACGGTGAGTTGGTCGGTGTCATCAGGTGGGACACCCATCTGACGGGGTTTGCTATCCGGGACATCGTCACTGCCGCTGTCCTGGTCGTCGAGATCGCCCCGGTAGCGGTGGGGGAGAACGTGGTCGGGGATATCGTTCTGCTCGATCACCGCGTCCTCCCGCTCATCGAGTGTCTCCGTCAGGTCCGTGAGCTTCTCCTCGGCTGTCTCGATTGCGGTCTTCTTCCGGGCGTAGGTCTCATCCATGAAGTGGTACTTCCGGGTGTCGTCGTAGAAACGGATGCCCTCCGACCGCTCCCGTCGCTTGGTCCCCAGTATACCGTAGCCCGCCAGATAGTCAGTCCGATACTCGGCATGGGTGTCACTCACGGTCTGCTCCCGGAGCCGAAAGCGCCCGATTGTTTCAGGCCAGTCGATATCTTCCTGCTCGGCCTGCTGTTCGGCCCGGTCGCGCTCCTCGGCCCGAACCTCCTTGATGTGCGGAACGAGTTCGTCGAGCGCGTCCTGGGCGCTCTCGTGGAACTGCCCGCTCCCGTCCCGCCGGGTCCCCACCGGGCCGAAGTATTCGATGTCCCACTCACCGGCGCCGGATGAGACGTCGTCGTCCCGAAGCCACATTTCGGCCAAGTAGCCGTCCGGATGCTCAACGAGGATCGAGGGTTCTTGCTCGGCGTCCTCGTGCTCATCGACGATTGTCCAGTGTTCGGGAACGTCCAGAGAGTCAACGATCCCCTCCATGACCGTCTGTTCGGTCACACTCTCGACGCCCTCGAGCTCATCGACGTCGCCGCCGGCATCCTCGGTTGCCTGGGCATTGACGTCGATGGGGAGACCGTGGCGGGTGATTCTACGGGCCTCTAACTTCGGTATCGTTGCCCGGATCGATTTGGCCGAAGCGTCCCCGATCCCCGGCCACTCCGTGAGGTCGCCGGTTCGATTCTCGACTTTCAGAACGTGGCTGGCATCCGAACCCATCTCTTTGATCGAGTTGGCGACGTTTCCAGTGACTTCGAAGGCTCGAGTGATCGTCGAGGGGGTCCATGAGCCGTTGGCCAGCGCATCGAGCGCACTCTCCCGAGTTCCACCATCGAGGTATTCCGGGTCCTCGGTCGCCTGGCTGCCGGTGAGATCCGTCTGCCCCTCGATCACCTCGGAAGCGAGGCTGGCCTGCTCGCCGGGGTTAGCAGGCGGGTCGCACACGTCGTTTCGGTTGTCGACGAACTCGTCACTCCTGTCCACGGCCTCTCCAGTGGAGTTCGTCGAATTGTTGCTACTCGCGTCGGTCGGCGGTGGTGAGGGCATTCTGTGGGCCTCCGCCGTGCGGGGGCCGGACAAATCGAGCCCTACGCAACACACGGACACCGACAGTTCGCACCGTAACGTAGGACCGGGCGACCGTTACGGCCGCTCGTCCACGACCTCGTCCCAGAGCCCTTCGTGGTATTCGACGTAGTTGCGCTCGGTCTGTGTCCGATATGCGAAAGTGCGCCCGTCTTCGTAGGTGACGATGATGGCCTGCTCGATGGGATAGGGGCCATCTTCGTCCTCGTAGTCCACTAGTTCTGCCCACTCGTCGGGTGACCCAAGTGGATCGGGGTCGCTGAAATCACCGCCATTTGCAGCCCAGATGGGGTCGTCTGGTTCTTTGACGGCGGGCTCGAGGCGTTCGGCTGGCGTCCTCCCCTCGGCAGGCCACACTCCACGTTCTTCCCAGAATGCTCGAATCTCGTGAAGGCTTCGGCGGACGGTCTCGCGGATAGTGAGGTAGTCGGCGTTTTGCCACCCTTCGCGAGACCAGGACTCACCCTTGTAGGCGATTCCCTGCGGCCCGTTCCAATCGAGGCCGATGATGTTTGCAGGCGGGTCCCCTGTGAGATTCGGCTGTGTGAGTTCCTGAATGACGCGCCACTGCTTCGTCGGGCTGGCTCCGAGGAGATGCACACGGTGGCCGCGCCAGGTGGCAATATCGGAGAAATGCCACGCCTTGATGTCCGAACTCCCCATCGCGTATCCAAGGACGAGCGATTCTCCAGGGATATCGGCGTTGGCGACGATGTCGATGGCCTCTCGACACTTCGGGACGATGATGAGCGTTGCATCGGGGTAGTCGGATTTGAGGCTGCGGGCGGCGTCGACGAACGTGTGGGCTTCTTCGGGAGTGCGGGCGTCACCAACGACGCCGATCTCGGGTTCGACTTCACGGAAGCGGTCGAGATACCGCTCGAGATCGGGCCGATTGAAGTCGTTGTCGAGCATGAGGATCGGGACGTCGACGTTGCGGAGGTTGCTATCCTGAATCCGACAGTCTTCACGAGCGCCGGTGACGAATCCGAGGTTGTACGCATCAGTCGCGAATGGAGCCCGATGAAGGAACCCGACGTACTCTGCACGACGAGCGGCTTCGATCGAGAGCGGGTCATCTTCGCTTTCACTGTCTGTGTCGCTGTCGGCCTCGATTTCGGCGCCAGGATCGGAGTGCTCGTCTTCCGATCTCCGGAGTGGGTCCTCGAGGGTGTCACAAACCGCCGGCGAGAGGTACGTGTCGAGATCGGGTTGGGCGTAGCCGGTGCTCTCGGCGGAACTGGAATTGGAACTCGCCATAGGAATTGGACCTCTAGATGGTCAGATGGCGGCGCACGGCTCCGCCGCCGACAAACTGGCTGGCGAAATCTCACCTACGCTGAGGACACAGAGGAAGATCGCGACGACGAGGAGGCTCGTTCGGATGGGTCCACGGACGGGCCACGATCGCAGTCCTGGTCGATATTGAGGCCGGCGACCCCCTCGACTCCGGCGGTCGCGACGCTTCCGGTGAGAGAGCTCTCGACAGTCGCGTATCCATGAAACCCCGCCCACTCGCAGGCATCGGCGATGAGTCCCCGAATCACGTTCACCGGGTGGGGGATAGCGTCGGTCTGGACGACCGCTCTGGACAGCGTGACGGCTTCTGTGTTGTCCCGAGGTTTCTGCTGCCCGGAGCGGTCTCGAAGGCAGAGTGCGGCAACCAGGGCATCCTCTGACGTCCGGTAGCCGAAGCACGCGACGAGCGGGGCAGCGTCTGCAGGTTCGATACTGTCGTACTCATCGAGGAACGCCGCCACGCCGGTGGTGAGGGTGGCTCCTCGAGGCTCCGGGTGCTCTTCCCGGGTTTGGATGAGCTCACCTTTGGAGAGCGTTTGTGGAGAGGAAAACGCGGGGTCGGTCGCTGTGTCCTTGTCGGTGAGGCGAGCCTGATCAGAATTGACGCGACCGGCAGGCCGTCGGGCCTCGATAGCATGCGTGGCGAGGACACGCTGATAACGTCGTTTCGTATACGTCCCACCCCCGGTGCGACCGTCGCGAGAATGCCATTCGCTCCGGTCGGCTATCGTCGTCCCGAGGAGTTCGAATCCAGCAGCCTGATACATGGTCCCCTCGTTGTCGTTCTGAACACCGGCGTACGTGAGCAGGCGGTCGTATCCTTCGAGGCGACTCCACGAACAACATCGCGAGAGAAGCCACGAGCCCGTATTCGGTGGCCGATCAGGGTGGGCGGCGAAGCGATACAGTTCGACCGTCCAACCGTCGGCGTTGTGTCTTCCAGTCGGGCGTCCAAGGACCGCCATCGCGACCTCGCTCCCTTGGTAGGTCGCAGTGATCGCGATTCGGAACGGCGTGGTCACGGGGTCGTGCTGATACCCGACATCTGGATGCTTGAGAAAGCCGTTGACGCGCTCACGGGCCCCCGAGCCACGCTCCGCTCGGAGCGAGAGGTGGCCCGTCAAGGGCGCACCACCGGGAGAGACAACGCGCGGGTCGCAGTCACGGTATGTCCGATAGGTGTGGTAGGCGGCGAGAGAGTCGAATCCTGTCTCGAGTATAACTATCTCCCCAGAGTCGAGCATAGCGTCGGTCTCATCGTGGCCGGGGAGGGGACCAAACCTGAGTGGGCCACCTGGAGAGAGATACCACTCGAAGGAGGCGATGGAGTCTTCCCCAGTGCACCGACCGATAGCATTGAAGTGGGGGAACGCGATGATGTCGCCGGCGCGAAGTGGCCGTACCACTCTGGACTGGGGGTGGTGACGAGTACTCACGGGACAGAAGAGGCGTTAGGCGGATGCCCAGCCGAAGAAGAGGTACACGTCGTCTTCGACGTGAATACATCCAGCAGGGCCCCACTTGCTGTCGATTCGGGTGCCCTGTTCGTCGATGAGTTGGCTGGCGTACTCGGTGGGATCGGCGTCGCCAACTTCGTCGTCGGGAATCTTCGTGAACGAGGTTTTCTCTGCGATGGTCCCGGTGTATCCACCGTGGCCATGGTGGTACTTGGCGTCCTCGACGGCGGTTCGGAACGCGCTCTGGGCGTCCTCGCCATTCGCTCGGGTGAAAAACGTGTGAGCGCCCATTAGCGGGCCTCCGTCTCGATGTCGTCACCAGCGTCGACGGGAACGAGTTCGTCGTACGTTCGGAATTCCTGGCAGTTGACGCAGAAGACTTCGTTCTCACCGATATCGGAGTCTGTGATGGGTCCATTCTTCGTCGCTTCGGCGTCGATCTCGCAGTTCGCAAAGCGATGTACAATTCCGAACTGGACCTGGTGGATGATCCACGAGAAGCTCCCGTTGCCACAATTTGGGCAGGCGAGCAACTCCGATTCGGAGCTATCTACTTGAACACTCATCTAACGACCTCGTAGATTCGCTGGTTGGTACTACGGCTGGTACTGCGGCTGGTGGTTGCCATGCTGTTTGGACTCCTCCGCCGTCTCGGGGGCCACAAACTGGCGGAAAAACGACCTCGCACTTAGTTGGAAATCGTTGGATGCACGCTCAGGGTAAACGCCGGGACGATCCAGAGCTCCTCGTCGGTGCTGCCGTACTCGGGCCGGGTATAATCGCGGGAGTCGTCAGGGACATTGTGGCCGTCGATGAGGTCCACGAACTGCCCCGCACGGCAGATTGCGGTTCCGTCCTCGTCGTAGAGATAGATGGTAGGTTCGGGGTCGAGGTCACTCTTAGCGCCCTCGGCGAGTCGATCGCACCACTCCGTGCGGTTGTGGGCTTTGTTAAAGAGTTCGAGGCCGCGTTCGCTCGCGACGGGGATGGCTTCAGGGAGGGCGCCCCAGCCGATGTTGAAGGGACGGATATCTGATTCGGCGGCTTCGTGGAGGAGTTCAAACGATCGCCCATCGTAGCCGGCGGGCTTCTCGGGGACGTTCTCTCGAGCGTCGAACGCGAGGGTGGCCTTGACGATCGCCTCGAAGCGAGATTTCGCCGGCACGACAGCGAACGCGAGATCGTCGATTCGGTTCTCATAGATCACGGAGACGTCGTCGTGGAGAGGTCTATAGGGATTCTCCGATTCGAGTTCCGCGTCGCGCTTACATGCCTCGCAGCGGTCTCGATCGGAGTCGGTGGGGCGATCACATTGGGAGCATCGCGGGGCTTCGTCGACGAAGGATTCGGCAGGATCGTTGGGGTCGTAGTGCTCGTCTTCAAAGTATGTGTCACCGAAGTCGTCTTCGCCGTAGAATCTACGGTCGTCGTCCCAAGGGCTGTCGGCGGTCATGGACGGGTTCCTTACCCTTCATAGATCGTCCATTGATATAAACGAGCGCGAGCACCAGTGACGAGATTGTAGCAAAAGGGGGGTTCACTGAGAGTGTGCGCGAGACCCGTCCTGTTCGCGAGAGCCGATCTGTTGGCGGCGCTGGTCGGCCTCGAACATAAAGCGGGCGTTGGCTTGGTCCCCACCGAGAGTTCGCTGATCGACGGCGGTATCCGCAAACAGCGTTCCCTGGAGGCCAGGTGCATCCTCGGGATCCGGTTTCTCACCGTTCTGCACGCGGATTGCAGAGAGTGGACGGTCGTCGACGAACTCATCTGAGCCGCCGGTCTCGAATCGTGAGGGTCGCTCCCGGGTATCGATGTCGACTCCGTGGTGAAAGAGCGTGGTCTCGAAGGGTTCGTCGTCGAGGGCAAGCAACCCAGCCTCGTCGACGGTCTCCGTCTCGGTGTTCCTCTGGGTAGTCTGGGCTTCGTCGTCCCGATCGCTTGTGACGAAAACAGATTGGTGATGCACACTGAGGGGATGGTGGCGGTTCATCGAGCTGGCGCTGGTGTCAGTTTCGGCACTCATAGATCGTGGGTCCTCCAGGAACGGAGATTCGCCTGGCGGGGTCCCTCGCGTCGTGCGGACTGGTTGAGTTGAGGAGGCAGGCGACTCCCGCACCGCGTCGGGGGAAACAAATGAGCGGGCGGCGGGCGTACCCGACTTGGGTTGGTGCTACCCACCCCTCTTTCGAGTTGTAACGAACTCAGTACTCGCGAGAATTCCTCCACCCAGGGTGGGTGTCGATGGCGGTCGACCAGTGAGTCATAGCGCGAGTTGAGTGATCGTGGAGGGTGGCCGGCCACTAGACCTCGAATTCCAACGTGTTGTTCGAAGCGGTATCCTGGAGATTCGTGTTCCCGTTGAGGAAGGTGATGCGAAGCGTATCGAAGTCTCCGTCGAGGCATCCCGTCACCGAAATTGGCCCGTACCAGAAGCCCGCACCGTCGCGAATCTCGCTCTCGGAGCAGGCAGGGTCGTGGCTGTACGCGAGGGAGATCGCCACGAGCGGTCCCCTAACGAAGAGATGGTTCACTCCGAAGTAGCCGCATTTGTCTCGGTAGTGGAGGCCGCCCGCCGCCGTGAACCTCCCATCGCCGTCGACGGTGAGCTCGAGACCGTCTATCCGGTGTTCCGTGCGGGGCGGGCTCACGACCCAGTCCTCGATGGTCGAATTGTGGACGGCAACATCGGCGAGTCGCTTCCCAGGCTCAGGGTCTTCGTAATGCGGATTCCAGTCGTTCGTTGGGGGCGAGGTGATCGGCCCGACGTAGACGCGCTCGAGCGGGTTGAACTGTAGGGGATACTTGGATATCGAAGGAGTGAGATCGCCAGGCATCACACCAGGACCGTTCGGCAGTCCACCTGACCCGTCCACGTCGGGGGCAGGCCCGGGTGTTGATTCGGGCGTTCCGTTCCTGGTGTTGGGTTGGCCCGTCGTGGTCGGCGTTCGAAATGGAGTCTCTCGACCACCACCCCCGGATTCAGTTCCATCGGGCGGCTCCTCACTATTAACGGGTTCTACGCCGAGAGCCCCAAGACAGCCGGCGAGGCTGGCGAAGCCGAGTGTCCCAATACTACCGAGAGCAGCCCGACGGGTTGCTCGTCGAGTGCTGTTGGGAGTGGCTGCGTTCGGTTGCGAGGACGAATCTCGGGAGGTCATGATGGAGGGGGGTTCCGCTTCTATTCCAGTTCGCGTTCGTCGTCGGACTGGTCTGCTTCTAGTGCTCGTTTCGCTCGGAGTTGTCGAGCCTCACATTCGGTGAGGGCCTCTTCTGGCACGCTGAGATAGTCAAGCGCCCACTCTTCGATCTCAGGGAGCGTCATCGGGTGAGGGAGTTCGTGATGCCCGACGGGACGGGCGAGGAAGGAGCCATCGTCGTCGCGAATGTCCTTGTTGTAATACCCGAGGAAGTATCGCTCGAGGCCGTTCACTCCCGGACCATCCATGATAGTAATCATGGTGAAGGAGCCCGCCTCGAACTCTGATTCGAGGCTGAGGGTCGGATATTTCGCGGAGATATTCACAGGTGCAGTAGGAGTGGTCTGCTATTAACTGAGACCGAATTACATCAAATGTAGTGACTACAGTTCTTGCGAGGGGCATGATTCGTCGGCGTCGACGTCGTCGGTGTCATCGTCATCTTCGACCTTGACTTCCTCACGGAGACGAGTTTTCTCAGCACAGTGGTCAGAGAGGACCTGACAGAAGCGTTGGCGCTGGCTCTCAAGAGTCGTCTGGGCGCTCCGTGCTCGGCGAGCCCGGTCGAACGCAAACGGGTCGCGATACTGCAGATGCGTCGGGATACTGACTTTGGCGAGGTCACCCCCTAATGAGACACCGAGTTCTCGGAGATAGCGTCGGAGCAGCGCCTCCGTAGAGCCGATTTTCGACCGCAGTGCTCGAAGTGTCCGCTCGTGGCCGGACGGAAAGCCGTCACGTGCCTCGTAGTCGATGGCATCGGGGTCGATGTCCTCCCACCGAGGTGCGTTGTCGTCGGTGCGATGGGCAGTCATGCACCCGCTCGCGTTTCATCCGGGGTATTCGCGCTCGGTGTATCCGGGGTAATGGGTGCGCCGATAGCGGGCGGGTCCGGGTCGGTGTCATCAGTGTCCTGAAAGCGACGAGCGATTCGATCATGGAGTGTTGTGCGCTCCTCGTCGTCGACCGTGCCGTCGTACGGACGACCGGTATGGAGGGCGATTCGACCGGAGATCGTCCCGTCGCCGTGGGCGGTGAACAGGACGTGATCGGTGGCGTAGCCGAACTCGTTGACCGCGAGCTCGTGGAGTTGCTCGACCTCACTACGGGTGCGTTCGGGCGCGTCTTCAGCGATTTCAAAGGCCATTTCTTGATTTCCCTCACCGGCACGGGGAGCGACAAACTGGTCCTACGCTACAATCGCGTTCGTCCTGTTACGTAGGACGGCGAGCGCCGCAAGCGAGTCAAAATGAGCCGATCGAAGCTTGTTTGGTGGGTTCTCCCCTCTCGTCGATAGGCGTACCCGGGCGGTCCATATCTTCGAGCGATTCAGCGCAGATATCGAGTGGACACGTTCCGTAGTGACCTTCGTCGACGGCGAGGCGGTCGCGCCTTCCATGCGGATGAACGAAATTTCCGCCGTGGCCCGACGGGCGCTTGCATTTCGTGCCGATGGCAGCGCCACACGATGGGCACTCCACCTCAAGGACGGGATCGCGAGGCCACGTTTGATCACAGCCGTCGCGACTGCAGAAAACAGTCATGCGAATTCGTCAAAACCAGCCTGGGAGGTCTCACTCGGGTCGAGCGCGACATCGAGTTTTGGTGCGGGCGCTGGCTCTTCAGGAGGCGGCCCCGGGTCGACGTCAGGGGTGTCCGGATCATCGTGTGCGGCGGCGTCGGTCTCGTCGTCGAGATCATCGACAACTGGCACACGAAAAAACCGGGCGAAGACACGGTCACACTCGCCGGAGTCAAGTTCTCGTACGGGATAGTCGCCCCTGACGTGCTGGGCGGTGCTGATGAACCACACCCGTCGGGCGTCGAGTTTTAGGGCGTCACCGAGGAGGACGTACCCGGTTAAATCGTTGAGTACGAAGTTGAGGACGGCCATCTTCGCGCAGAGAGGATCTTTGTCGTACCCGAGGTAGACGGCCGGAGTCTCCGGTGCGAGGTCCCGAAGTCGGCGGGCACTGTCAACGACAAGTCGGCCGCTTCCACACCCGGAGATATCGCCGATCACGAGCGGGTCTTCGGGCGTGGCCTCACGGAGACTGTCGGCGTCAGGGAGATTCATCTGGGCCATCACTCGGCACACCGCTCCGGGCGTGAAGTACTGGGCGAAGTGGTCGCTGGTGAGGCCATAGTGTTCGTAGACGCCGCCGAGGACGTCTTCTTGTGTCTCCTCCATCGCGAGGACGAGACCCCCGAGGGCGTTGGCGTGCAGCGTCGCGAGTTCTCGAACCGTCTCCTCGTCGCGACCATCCGCCTGATACCGATCGAGAGGTTTCTGATAGGCGTCTTCGTCGCCGGAGAAGCTGGCGACTGCCATGTTGATCCAATCCGAGAAGACCTGATAGGGGGATTCGCCCGTCCGCTGACTGATGTCGTCGAGCGGGTCCGTGACGTGTTCGCGGTGTTCGGGTTCTAGGAGTGTCGTCATGGCTACGGTCGACCTTCCACTGTTCGCGGCTGGTGAGAAACGGCGATCTCGGGACTGACGAATCGACGAGCGCGATGAGGGACGTCGATACCCCGGGTGAGGGGGATGAAAATCGAGTCGTGGTCGCCGCAGACGACGCTCGCGAGGAGTTCGTGTTTGCACATCACGCGGAACGCCGCGGATTGTTTGTACGGGCACGAACAGGTGAGGGCGTCCCCCCACGGGATGAATGGGTACTGACTCCCGCTGTCGTATTCCCCGACAAGGATGGGAGCGGGGAGTTCGATGCCGTAGTTAGCGAGAACCACCGGCTCGTCGGTGTTCGCGTGTGAGAGCGCGGATTCGCGGAGGATGTACGCCGAGTCGAGGTCGTGTTCTCGGGCGACTGCGTCGGGGTCGGTGTCGTCGTCGACGAGAACCATCCCGACGAAGGCGTTGTGCTCGAGGAGTTTGTTGGCGTCAGGGAATGGCCCGATGCACTTCTCGATCAGCGACCCGTAAGACGACTCCTTGAGAATCTGTCGGAGATTCGCGCCGGGGATAAGTTCCTGATACCACTTTTCTCGGTCCGCACGCACCTCGCGGACGGCGCCGCGGGCGTCGGGTTGCTCGCGGGCGTCACGGATACGTGCGGCGAGATAGGCAGGTGCGTCCGCCAGAACCGTGTCATCGTTGGGGTGTTCGTAGAATTTCTCCTCTCCGTGGATTCGTGCTTCGCACGATGCTTCGGCGTAGTTGAGGCCCACCGGTTTCTGTTTCGTTCCTCGCCAGGGGTGTGTCGCGGGAGTCTTGGCCTTGTACGACCAGGGATTGTGGTCTCCGAGGAGCTGGTCGCGACGGATAGGCCCACCATGGCGGTGGGGCAGAAGTGTTCTCATAGCGTGATTGTGGGGCTAGCGACATCGTTCCCTCGATGGTGATTAGCGAGTGCAACGGCCAAGCGGAGACAAAGAGCGAGGAAGACGTGTGCTTTGACTCTCACTCGGCCTCGGACCCGCGGGGTCCCGAGGCCGAGATCCTTGAGGACGCCAATCGCTGTCTCAACCTGTGAGCGGTACGAATACGTCTCTTCGAGCTGTTTCTGCCAGAGACGCACCGTGTCGCTATACTCTTTGATCCGTTCCTCAACGCGGTAGTCAATATCGAGCGGATTGTTCGTGTTCCGTGGGTTGTACGGAGCAATCGGCACGACCGCCTGCGCCAGCAGGTGGTCGTGCCACTCCAGCATATCGAACTCGGAGTCGCCGATCATCCAGCGTGGGGTTTCGACGGCGAGCGCGTCACGCGTGACGCGCATCGCCGTCTCCTGATCGACTTTCTTCCCTGGAGTGAACGCTGCTGCGACGGGGATGTTGTTGGCGGCGGTCACGACACAACAGCCGTAGCCGTAATAGTAGTCGTCTTCAGCGTGGTCGTAGTTCCACTCAGCGTCCTCGTCACGGTGATCAACGGGAATGTCTGTCCCGTCGATACGGAAGAGCTTGCCGAGCGGTACCTGCTCGGCAAGCTCGTGGACTAAGTCGATAAACACGTCCTCTGCGACGAGTTCGAAGTCAGCGATGAACCGCGAGAGTGTCCGCCGGGACGGCGGACTCTCGAAGCCACACTGCCGCCAGACATCCTCGTTGTGGAGTTCTCGTGCCATCGGACGCGGACCGTAGATATCGCTGTAGAAGCAGTGAAGGACGCCTTTCAGGAGTTCTGGTGGTTCGTGAACCCGTGTTCGCCCCCTCGAATCGGGGGCGAACACGGGATAGTCGGTGAGAAACGACAGATCAAGCTGTTCGAACAGTGCCGTTGTCTCGGTGTCCAGTGTTTTGAAGACCTGTTCGACCGTAGCGTTATCTGGTAGGACGGAACTGGTCGTAGACACATCAGATTCGTCCTACCGCTTCCTTGTGAGGCCTTCTGCACCACCGCCCCACCATGCATGAAATCGAGGCGAATGTGGTGCTCGATGGGTTCGACGTTCGGTGGATCGCGGTCAACATCGTAGTCGTAGTCACGGTCCATGTGGGCGAGTGCGCCTGGAGGCAACGCGAGGTGGGGCACACTGCCGTCGGCTGAGTGGATGGTTCGACAGGACATGGTTGGCGAGGTGCGGAGTATTGGCGTCGGTCGTCTGCTGGACGCTCCGCTACCGACGCGGGGGGCGACAAATTGGCTCGGAAGACGTCCTACGTAACGAACTGGATACCGTCGTAGCGTAGGGCCATCTTATCGTGATTCGCAGAAGTTCTCATACTTTCCAATATTGCAGACCCTCAACTGAATAAAATCGCGTTGACCGATATAGAGAATCTCTTCAGCACTGGCAATCTGTTTATTTCAGGTTTGTCCACGTGAAGAGGCCGTGAGAACGCATATGCCTACTGCTCAGTGGCTTTTCTGTCGGGACACGTTCATTCTTGCGAGGGCGTGCAAGATGGAGGGCACGAGTCTGCACAGCGACGTCTGAAACTTCCGGCTGAGTAGAGTACTCACTACAGGCGATGTGTTATACCCTCAGTCGAAGAGACCACTCAAGACCGCTCGCAGCCAGCAGCCTCAAGTGCGTCGTTCCAGCTATCAAATCGTTTGTAGTAGGTGCCGGGACTGAATTCGCCCTTTTGTTCCATGTCCGTCGTCGTCGGGGGCTTTTCCAACTCATCTGCGAGGCGCTGTAGCTCTGTGAGAAGTTCGTCGTCGGAGACTCGCTCCTGGGCAGGGCGAGAGTCAAGTCCTGCAGCTTCCAGCGCCTGGTTCCATGACCCGAAGCGGTTTCGATACGTAATCGGATCGAACTCCGTGTACGCACTCATCTCACGGCGTGTTGGCGGGCGACCAAGATCGTCAGCTGCCCGTTTAATGTCTCCGAGCAACGCTTCCCGTGACCGCTCCGTTCGATCGGGATTTGGAGCGAGATCTGCGGCCGCAATGGCCTCGTTCCAGGAGCCAAAACGGTGTTTGTAGGTATTGATCGAATGGTTGCCGTGGTGTCTCATGTCTTCCTCGGAAGGTGTCTTCTCCAGTTCACGAGCCAATCGACGAAGCTCCGCCAGTAGTGCCTCGTCAGGAATGCGACGGCCCGCTGCTGGTTCCAGACCAGCTACGGCGAGCGCCTCTCCCCACGACCCAAACGCCTCACGGTACGCCGCCATGGAGTGGTCATCATTCGCATCGATTTCGGCTGGCGTTGGCGCGCGGCCGAGTTCCGCAGCGAGGGCGTCAAGAGTAGCGAGCAGTCTCTCTCGATGCTCAGCCATATCTCCTGAAACCGGTGGTGTCACTATAACGGTTCCCGGTCGTTCGCCCGACTCCGGCAATAACGACCGCTATAATGGTGTCATTGAACCGTTCATGCAGGGCGTGAACAGCGACTGAGCCCTTAGTGGTGAATTTCAAACAGTCCAATCTCCTTCTCACGAGCCTGAATACAAGGTAGGTATGGGTTGTGTGTTCAGGTAAGCGCGCCGCAGATAGGCGCGCGGTGAACTACAATGCAACGACGCAAATTCCTCGTTGGAATGGGATCGCTCGCTGCTGGCGGGGCAGCTGCAATGGGTACTGGTGCGTTTACCAGTGTCAACGCAAATCGACGTGTTGATGTTGAGACTGCTGGCGATGCAAGCGCCTACCTTGCGTTGGAACCTTCCTCTGGTGCGAACGGCAACTACGCTACCACGGAGGATGGAAAGCTTGCCATCCAGCTGGATGGGAGTGACGATACGCCAGGAGGTGACGGGGTGAACGACGACGCAGTGACGAAGATCGAGGATGTGTTCCGGATGAGGAATCAAGGAACTCAACCTGTCTACATATATATTGAAGACTCTTCGGACGACGTTACATTCAAACTCGAAAGAGCTGACAATATATCCGCCAATGATGTCTATGACTCTCCCATCTCACGTCTAGTGGGGGATCAAGAAACGCTCGTTGAGGAGAGCGAAAATGCAGTGAAAATAGGTATCGGTCAAGAAGTAGCGATTCATATGAAAGTGGATACAACCGGCGATAGCACCCCTGACTCACTCCTGGATGGAGACATCACCGTTCAGGCGAAGGCTGATCCTCCAGCAGATAGTCCATTCGGGGACTCCTGATTGGCCTTAGAACGGAGTCTAACGCTTTCGGACGCAGTATCGGTCAAAATACGCACCAACGAATTGGTGTTTCGATTTGCTCGTTACCATTTCGTAGACTTTTTTCTGAATCGGTAACTGTGCAGGCTTAGCGAACAGCGTGTTCAGCACCGAAGTGGTGAAAGAAAGCACAGCGCTATGCTGAAATCATCCTCTGCATGTTTCACCAGGTTTCTGATGGATTTTAGGGAGGTCTACACTCGTCGTGGTATGTGAGTCCACTGTACTGACCAATCCAACGACCTTGATCTGAGCTGACCGTTAGTGCAAGACTTGCGCGATGCATTCAGCAAGCTAGATCTATCAGCCACAGAGGTGTATGTCAATAGAATGTATGGAAACTTCTACTAATTATCACAGCCCGGCTAGCAGGCACGCGAACTGGTCGAGTCTGTCGTCGAGACGCGCGGGTGTGTAAACGGCTTCCTGGCGTTCATAGTACTGCGAGAGTTCGGAGGCCCTGTCAGAGAGCGACCCGGGCTGGCAATCGGTCGCGATTGTGAGCGAGCACACGGGAGCGTGTGACCGCCGTATCTGGCCGATGACGTCGTCCGTTGAGGAGGGCTTGTCGTCTGTCACGGTAATTATCAACGGCTCGTCGCGCTGTGCTTCGGCGAGCTCACGGGCGAGACCAATCGCATCAGCAAGGGGCGTCCCGCCACTACACGTCGTATCGAGGAGATTCGCCTGGACGTGGCGAGTGTCTATACTGAAGGGTTTCACGAGACGAGCGTCACCGTCGTAGAAGTCGGTGATAGCGACGCGAATCCCGAGGTTCTCGGCGGCGAGCGCGAATCGGGCGAGGGCTTGCGTCGCGACCTCGATCTTCGGTGGTGACCCCCGACGCATTGACGTAGAACGGTCGAGGACGAGGACGAGCGCGTACTGCTTTTCGTTCCCAAGGGTTCGGGATTTGCACACGCGGGGGTCGCCGATGGCGAGCCGGTGGCCGGCCCGCGAATCGTACACCCCAGCGGAGAGGCCACGCCGCACGCTTTCACGCCGGTCGAGCCGGAGGTACATTTCGAGGGTGTCTGCGACTTGATCCGCCCCTTCTTCGATAGCACCCCACTCACGATGAGGGCCGGGGTCGTCGCTGATGGGGAGGATCTCGAGGTCGTCGAGACTTCCAGGCCCACCCTGTTGCCCGCCCCCTTCACTGTCCCGTTCTTCCCCGTTCTGTGCGTGCTGGCGAGCGGAGCGTCCGAGCTGGTCAGCGAGCGCGGAGAGTTCTTCCTCGAGGGCCTGTTCGTCGATGCCTTCGCGCTCGGATTCGTCGTGGGCAGCGCGTTCGTCTCCGGCGAGGGCATTCTCGTAGGTGGCTTTGTCTTCGTCGGGCGACCTCGTTGAACTCTCGGCGTGGGCAGGTCCCTCCGGGATGTCTGGCTCCGATTCAGGGTCTGATTCGGCTTCGGGCTCTGAACCGGATTCAGATTCCGAACGTGCGTCGGTATCTATGTCTCCGACTACCCTGCTATCGTTTGCCGTCCCGGGCGTCAGGGTCTCCGCTTGGTCGGACTGCCCTGCCTCATCCAACCCGTCCGAAGAGTTCTTGTCATCGCCCTCGCCTGTGCCCGGATTATCGCCGGTCTCGTCTTCGCTCGTATCAGGACTTTCGCTCTCGCGATCGTCTTGGGTATCGCCGCCAAATTCCCCGAGAGTGAGCTGGTCTTGGTTCTGTTGCTGAGTGTCGATGGAACTCGACGCGGCGGACTTCGGGACGTCACCCGCGTCCTCCTCGGGCGATGGTGACTTCGACGGCGCTTCTGTCTTGGAAGAACCCGCCTTCTGGTCCGGGTTCTCTACCTGTTGTTCTTGCTCGCGTTGTCGGGCGCGGTCGGCGGCCTGCGCGATGGCTTGGGCCCGATTCGACGGTCCAGATTCTGACTCGGTCTGCCCCTCACCCCCATTTCCAGCCTCGTCCCTGACATCGTCGCCGTTGGTATCGTCTCCCCCGTTGTGAGCGGTGTCAGGTCGCTCCTCGTCGGCTTCTGCGTCACCTGTTCCCTCACCATCCCCATGGCGCTCCTGTGCGCCCTGACCGCTGCTGGAGTCCTGCTCGCCGTCCTGTTCGTCCCCACCTCCTTGATTGTCGATCTCGTCGACGTCGGTGGGATCGGGATCGTCCGTGACCTGCGGTTGCTCGAAGATGTTTTGACGGGGGTCACTCGTTGCTTCCCGCGACAATGAGACGTCAGTCGGATCAAAGTTTTCAGGGAGGTGTGTCGAGGACTGTGGCTGTGACAGTCCCCGTGAATCCTCATCTGTACCAGCGTCCCTCTCGCCGTTCTGTGGGCCTTCGTTTCTACTGGAGATGTCGTCGCCCGCGTGAGGATCGGATGGCGTCTCGGGCTGTGATGCGGCCTCGCCACCCCCGTCCCCGTTGGACTGGTCTTGCTGCCCGCTTTCGTTCTCGTCACCGGCCCCCTGTTGATTGGCTTGGCCGTCCTGTTCCTGCTCTTCTTCATCCTTTTCGTCGGCCTCGAGGACGGGCTGAATATGGTCGGTCCAGGTCTGGATAACCCGTCGCGCTCGACGGATCGAGGCGGTCTTGTCGTGGTTGTGAGTGATGTCTGAGTGGTCGGCGCTCCGAATCGCGTGTACGTCGTCAGACAGCGTACACAGTTCTGAGTGGATCGCCTCGAATGCGTCCCGATCCGCGTCACTTTTGAACTGTATGCGAGGGTCGTCTTCGTCGAGGAGAACATCGGTCGTCCCCGTCGGATAGATGGCCTCGTCGTACAGGCAACTCGTGACGGCGTCCCAGAAGGAATAATGGATTTCTTCATTGGCAGGGATGTCTTCGGGTGTCTGCGAGTGGAGTCGCCGAGTGAGTTCGAGTCGGATACCGGCGTTATCGCTGAAATTCTTGCCGTGGATAGCTTCGGACTCGATTGCGCCGTCCTCGACGATGTTGATGAGGTCGTGAACCTGAGTGTGGTACTCGGGGTCGATCTCGGCCTCGAGGAGTTCTGAGATGGCAGTGATAGCGGTCTTGAGTATGTGGAGCAATTCGTGAAAAGCCAATCCGAACTGGTGGGCGTGGTCAGCGGTGAGCTGGTCGTTGAGTGGGATTCGCGTGAGGTCGGCCTCGTTCCCGGTCACCAGGACCAGGTAGTCGGCGTCGACGCCGGCGAGCAACTGTTCGGCCTGAGCGCGTTCGATTTCGGTCGCACCCGAGGAGACGATCGCATCAACGTCGACGGGGAGAACAGCAGCGGTCTGGACGCTGGAAGAAATGACGACGTCGACAGTCACGTCCCTGGGTAAGTGACCGAGGATGAACTCTCGGAGACGGTCGGCCCGCTGTGTGGAAATTCGCGATCTCACAGCGGCGTTGGGTCTGAGGTCGTCTGCGACCTGGTGGCGTTGAACTGACATGGTTGGAACTAGAGCGAGGCGGGACGGACGAGTACTGGACAGAGCATGCTGCCCCTCGCCGTCACGGGGGCGCACAAACAGGCGCGATGGTTCCTCTAAAGGTAGTTGTTGAGCGTTTCGTAGGCGTCCTCGGGATACTGGTTTGGTTCGGCGACTCCCCAGAGCACTCCCTTGACGGCAGCCTTTGGGTACACTCCGTCTTCGACGTGTTCACAGAGGATGGTTAGATTCCGCGTCGAGAGCGTAGGCCAGGATTCGTTCTCCCTAGTCTTATGGGCGAACTGGACGATCTTCGTGAGTGTCGGGCGGTCCACGACGGGCTCGCCGCTGTTCACCTGCCTGTCGAGCGTATCCACTTCCTCCTCGACATCCTGAATGTAAGGCTGCTCGAACGAGCGGAAGCGGCCTCTCGTTGCCGAGTTCATCGGCTCCGAATCCCGGTACTCGCGGGTCGGCGGGTTCATTGTGATGACGAGGCGGGCCGACGGGTGCGGTTCGACGAGTTCACCGTGGCTCTTCACCAGGAGCGTCCCCTCGTTCAAGAGCCGGTGTAACGCGATGGCAGCGCCGGCCTGCATGACGGGGAACTCGTTGATAACAATCGTATCGCCGTTTAGGAGACCCTGTTTTACGGCGCCGTTGCGAGGAACGATGACGTCGCCATCGGGGACGAGCGGGCCGAAGAGGTCCTCGGGTTCGGTCGCTCGATCGACGTCGATAGACTGGTAGCCCCGGTTCGTCTTGTGGCACAGATACTTGAGGAGGTAGTTCTTCCCCGACCCACGCGGCCCGACCACCCGAATCGGGACGAGGCCACGGGCGAGTTTCTTCGCGATGAGTTCGTCGAGAGGGAGCTGGAAGCGTGGGTCGATCGAGACGGCAGGTGGGACGACCTCGCCGTTGTCGTCGACCGGGAGTGCGTCATAGGCTGCGTCGGGGTGAATCGCGGCCTTGGGGACGCTCGGGTAGTCGGGATCGTCGAGGATGTGCAGGCCAGTGGGAACGGGGCTCCCGGCGTTGCGGCCGATATCGGAAACGTACATCCCACGCTTGTCGTCGGGTTCCCACCCTTCAGAGCGGTATAAGGGTTCCCCAACGGAATCGGTAACAAGCGAGAGATCGGTGACGCGAGCGGCAGCCCGTTCGGTGTCGGGGTCGATACGCTGGTCGTAGTAGGTGGCGGCATCCTTCGCGAGGCGTAGCCCAACGGGGACGTGTGTGGCGGCCTCTTTGAGAAGGTTCTCGGCGCGGCTCTCGGTGAGCGGCCCGGTGAGGCCGGCGACGTCGTCAACGCTGGCGTCCGCGAGCGACGCAAAATCGTCATACCCGGCGTCTTGGAGGGCGTCATTAATCGTGTCGGTCACGACGCTGATCTCGCGGAAGTCAACGTCGGTGTCTTGCTGGAGTTCGCCGAAAGCGTCGGTGATGACCTTGGGTTCGGTCCCCTGTGGTGAGACGCCGGTGATGGTGGCGTTCCCGCCCGACGAGCGATTCAGCGTGTAGATGCCGGCGTCTTCCCCTTCGTCGATGAGGTCGGCGGCGTCCTGGTCGGAGAGGTCGGCGTAGTCGGACACCCGCAGCGCCACTCGCTCGACGGGGACGTTGCCTCCTTCACGCTGGAGGAGGCGGTTCACGAGGTGTGAAAGGACAACCTGACCTTCGGGAGCGGTGTCGCCACTCGCGGTGGATGCTGAGGACATGAGTTCTGGAGGTTGAGGCGTTCTGACCGCTTCTTTTCAGCCCCTTCACCTGCCGGGGGGCAACAAAATGGCACTCTTCCGTCAGAGCGCGTGCAACGGATGGTTTTAGCTGATAGCAGGCGCTAAGCCCCCTCCCTCAAGGAGCACCACAGTCCGCGCAAGCGGACAAGGAGCGCAATAGGGAGGGGATACAGCGCCGTCATCGTCTTACAGACACGCTCTTGGTGCTGGCCCACAGGCCCACAGACTGACTACTTTCACTCCGGACGGCAAGGGTTGATACTCCAGTCAGTTCTCCCTCGGAGTGCGTGGAATGAACTACAACTACAGGTATCGTCTCAAACCGACTGACAGCCAGCGTGAGACGCTGGATTACCACCGCGATACCTGTCGACAGCTCTACAATCACGCCTTGTACCGCTCCAACCAGATCCCCGAGAGCGAAGGCACGGTCAAACAGCGCATCCGCAAAATCCGTGACGAGCTTCCCGACCTCAAAGAATGGTGGGACGAATTGACTGACGTGTATTCGAAGGTGCTCCAGCCCACCGTCATGCGGATCGCCCACAACATCAAAGCTCTCGGGAAACTCAAAGAACAAGGCTACAACGTGGGGGAACTCCAGTGGAAGTCTCCCCGGGAGTTCCGCAGTTTCACCTACAACCAGTCTGGCTTCGAACTCGACAAGAAGAGTGGCCAGACCGTGTTGTCACTGTCAAAACTCGCGGATATCCCCATCGAACTCCATCGACCAATCCCTGACGATGCCACAATCAAAGAGGTCACGCTCAAAAAAGAAAAGACTGGTGAGTGGTTCGCTATCTTCGGCATCGAACTAGACGACCCACAAGCCAAACCGTCGCTGGATGAGATCGACGCCGAGGAGATGGTCGGCATCGACGTGGGCATCTTGAAGTACGCCCACGACACAGACGCCACGGCGGTCGAATCGCTCGACCTTGCCGACGAACGCGACCGACTCGAACGAGAGCAACGCAAGCTCTCGCGGAAGGAACACGGCTCTGCCAACTGGGAGAAACAGCGGCGACGGGTGGCCGAGTGCCACGTACGAATCAAGCGCAAGCGACGTGACTTCCTGCACAAACTCTCGGCATATTACGCTCGGGAGTACGACCTTGTGGCTGTCGAAAATCTTGATGTGAAAGGGATGCTCGAATCGCCTCGCAACAGCCGCAATACAGCGTCGGCGGCATGGAACACCTTCACGAGTATGCTCGAATACAAGTGTGAACGCGAGGGGACGCACTTCGTCGAGGTTGAACCCGAAGGCACTACCAAAGAGTGTGCTGCGTGTGGCGTCGAAACCGACAAACCGCTGTGGGTGCGTGAACACTCGTGTCCTGCCTGCGGCTTCGAAGCAGACAGAGACACAAACGCGGCGTGGAACATCCGTTCTCGCGGACTCTCCAAACTAGGAGTGGGTCACTCCAAAGGCACGCCTGTGAAGACTGCGCTCTCTACGGGAACCACCCCAGTTCCTGCACAGCGCGTCGTGGAAGCAGGAAGCCCCTGCCTCAAGGAGCCGCCAACAGCGGCGAGTAGGCAGGGGTAGTTCACATTCGGAGTCCGGTTACAGAAAAGAGGGACACTCGAGTATTTGAAATGACCGAATCCCGTCCCTAAGTCTCGATGCTGTCTGGAATCAGACTACGGTGGCTGAGAAGGGCCCCATCGGTGCCGTAGATCAGCAACGTCTCCTTGTCAAACGCCCCAACCTGCTGACCACCAGCCCACAGCTCAACCGTATACCAGGTTTCCTCATCGACCGAGGTAGCATACTCCCGGACAGCGGAAACAAATTTCTCAATTACATCCGGGGCAATATTGACTTCGAGCAGATAGGTACCGGTGACCGTATCAGTCACACCAAGAACGCCACCGGTCGCGGCGGCGTAGTCCGAGGGCTGCAGTCGATAAAAATATCGAGATCGTCTGGCGTATAGCTCCTGTGTCCAGGACCTTGGAACCGGTCTTTCAGCGTGTCTACAGCGCCATCAAACTCGATGCAGAGAGCAGGCTGCTCCGGTTGTCGGTCGGTGTCAAGCCAGTCGACGTTAGCGATACGAGCTGATAGGTCAGTGCGTCGCATCTCCCACACCCAGTGTATGAACATAGGGGGAAGAGGGATAATGAAGGTAGCGACACCTTGGGGAACGGTGTCACCGAACCAGTGCTACGAAATGGAATATTCAGCGACTTCGCTTGAGCCGCAGCACGGATCGAAACAGGCAGGAACCGGTTCCAGGATCGATAAAGGGAACTGATTAAGCGAGCCGATAGAGCAATAACTCAAGCTCGGAGCGATGTGACCAGACACCATCAGATCAGTGCGGAAGACTGGGTCTACCTACTTAGGACTCAGTTCTCGGCTGCGAAGTGAAGCGATCCATCACTCCCTGCAGTCAACTCTTTTTGGTTCTGACGGGAATCGATCGCCGTTTCACAATTAGGACACTCGTAGGTAAGAGAATCAGTGAGTACGTGGATGATCCAGTCTCCATTAATGCGACTTTCGTGACTGCATTCAGGGCAATAGAGCGTGGCCTTGTCGGCCGGCTGTCGCTCAGTAGTGAGAGTAGAACTCGTCATTTCCATGTGTTCTCTCCGGACAGGGATAACCATGTTGTATTCAGTCCGATGCCGACTCGTCACCGACGGCGGACATGATGATTCGGAGACGAAATCGAGCAGTTTGCATGCTTGCTGAGCGGTGGGCTCCTTCGTCACTAGCTGAAAGAAACCCCCTGCGAAGAGTTGTATGATTGCTTGAAAGAGTAGTTACCCAGAAAACGGGTATCTATCCTCAACGGCATCAGCGAAATCGAACGCCTCGACCAATTGAACGTGGTTCTCGTAGCCGTGTTGAGAAAGTGCTCGCTCGATTCCACGGAATGCGGCCCTGTCGTTCGTGTAGATCGCTACCGAGTTCGTGCGTCCATCTTCCAAGAGCGTCGCAGCTGCCCCACCCACTTCTGCATCAGCTTGCTCTATCGTATGCTCGGGACGGTCAGTGGCAGCGGAGATGTAATGTCTGACCATGTCCATCGTGGCCGAAACGACGGGATTTGAGTACTCAACGTCATCCAGAATCTGAACCCAGCCGGCTTCTATCGCATCGTCAATTGGCGGGTGGCTGTGGGGATAGGAGTCCGGTGTGAGTTCTTCGTACACTCGCTGCGGGACCAAGAGAACGACATCGTGTTCGGTCACCATCCGCTCGAGCAGGTCAATCGTATCGTGACGCTCGAAGCGAATGAAGAGATTTGCGTCGATGAGGTGGCTCTCGACATCGGGAAAGAGGTGTGCCGGCACGGTTGCTACTCGTCGATTTGCTCGTCGACATCTGCATCCAACGCCTCGATATCGAGTTCCGTCGAGATATCGTCTTCCACATCGACGATAATCTCTCGAAGTTCCTGGAGGATTGTTTCAGCTTCGAGGACGGGGATCTCCTGCTCCCGAGCCATAATCCGGGCAGTCATCTCCGATTCCGCGTATGCCCGTGCGTACTCGATAGCCGTCGCCAGACCGCTGATTCCGTGGCGGTCGATGTAGAGTTCGATATTCTCGTTCGAGTCGCGTTGAGCCAAGGCGATGAGGAGCGTCGGGGTGATTTGAAACGTCTCCTCATCTGTCTGAATGGTCATATCGACCCGTCGAGCGCGGTAGCGGTGTGGCTGAGAGTCCGTCACGCGCTCGAGGACACCGATCTCAACGAGGTGCTTGACGTCCTCGTAAACCGTCGTTTTGGAACTCGCAGACCGGCTTTCGAGTTCCTCGACAGTAGGGGTGTCCAGTTCGAGTACCCGGCCGTACAGACGGGCCAATCGTTCGTTCTGGATCACGTCAGAGACAGCTAGCATCGTATCCAGCGGGTGCGCCTCCGAGATGGCAGATTCGGCCATGTAATTTAATTTCCGCGGAAAGCATAAAGTTGTATCGGTGAGTTTTGTTCACGCTGAATCAGGAGACATCTCCGAGTTGTTTCTGAAGTCGCTCCTGCACTCGGTGTGCTTGCTGGTCGGAGAGGTCGGCGTAGTCGGATACCCGCAACGTCACTCGCTCGACGGGGACGTTGCCTCCTTCACGCTGGAGGAGTCGGTTCACGAGGTGTGAGAGGACAACCTGGCCTTCGGAAGTAGTGTCACCACTCGCGGTGAATGCTGAAGACATGAGTTCTGGTGGTTGAGGCGTTCTGACCGGTTCTTTTCAGCCCCTTCACCTGCCGGGGGGCCACAAACAGTGCTCTCGCAAACCACGTGCAACGGTCGGTTTCAAGAATCGGATTCTGATAGAAATCGTGTGCTGAATCCAGCACAGCAGTTCTTGAGTTTGGTCCCTGCCCCCGTGCTAGTACCGCATATTCGCTATCTATATCTCCTCAGAGAGCATCACCATAAATAGTAATAAAAATGATAGTCACTGCCACGAGTGAGACGCGTCGATGAAATCACACAGAGGGAGAGCAGCAATCATCGGTGCGTTGTTCATCGCTGCGGCAGTGTTTTCGATTCTCGGGTACGTACTGGGAGGCACTACCGTAACCGATCCAGCGTACGTGCTGGACGGGCCGACGAACGAGAACCGGGTCGTTGCGGGTGCATATTTGGAGTTGCTCGCGGCGGTGACGGTCGCAGGCACCGGCGTCGCGTTCTTCCCGGTATTGAGAAAGTTCGACGATAGTTTCGCGATCGGGTACGCTGGGGGCAGGGTCATCGAGGCTGTCCTCATCCTCGTCGGGACGATCAGCGTCCTGACCCTGCTCTCGCTGCGTCAGGCCGTCGCAGGCGGGGCAGCCCTCGACGGCCCCGCGCTGGAAACGGCGTCCCACGTCCTGCGGTCGGTTCACGAACTGGCCCTCATCCTGGGACCGAACTTCATGCTGGGGTTCAACACGGCACTGGTCGCGTACGTCGTCTACCGGACGAGAATCGTCCCGCAGCCGATAGCGATCCTCGGCCTCATCGGTGCCGTACTCATTTCGGGTGCGGCCGGGTTAGAAGTGTTCGGGATCATCGAACAGTTCTCCACGACCGGCGCGCTGCTCGCACTCCCCGTATTCGCATGGGAAATGAGCCTGGCGGTCTGGCTCATCGTGAAAGGGTTCACTGTACCAGGAACGATATTAGAGTCCGATGGCGAACAGTCCAGTGTTGCCTCCCCGGCGCTTGACTGAGGGTTGGAAGGATGTCCTCAGCAACTTGACCGAGCTGCTGGACGCTGAAAGAAGGATAAGTCAGGAGACGTCGCCGAGTCGTCGCTGAAGCCGATCTTGCACTTTGTGTGCTTGCTGATCGGAGAGGTCGGCCTCGGTATCGACGCTGATGCCCGGGATGTCGACGATGTCTTCGAGGGAATCACTGAGGGTTTGCTGGTTCTCGGGGAGGACACGTTGGGAGTCGTCGTCCGTCCGGCGGTCGTGTTCTTCCATGGCGAGTTGAATCATCATCGCGGGCTTTCTGAACAACTCGCCAGCGACCTCGAGGTACTCCTGGTAGGTGTCCGAGGCCATTGATCCGTCGTATTCTTCCAGTACCGCGATGAGCAAAGAGAGTTGGAGGTTAAACACGGTCGGTCGCGAGGAGGGCTTGGCGATCGAGATCGCCCGGTCGGCGGCCCGCTCTGCGTATTTGAACGCAATGCCCCACATTTTCTTTCGAATTCGATCTTCTTTATTAATCGCTTCCAGACTAGCACTCCGTTTTCGGAACCGGATTGACTCGGAGTTCACCGTAGCCACACTTCGAGTGGGTCCCAACGCGAGTGAGTCCGTTCTTCGCGGTTTCGACCGGGCAATTACCCCCGTAGCCGACAACAACACCGTGATCGACCGTCTCTAACTCGTAGACATCCTCACCCTCGACGATCTTTTCCAATCGATGGCGCAGTTGAATGTCCTCCTCCACGCTCCACCACCAGGGGACATCCACGTCGTTCGCCGCCGGGTACTCAGACCGGAGCACAAACGGGGTCACGAGTTCGAGGATAAACGCCTCGCCGTCTTCGAGACGCGAGTAATCCAGCGCCTCGAGATCCACGACGTGCGTGTCCTTCAACGTGGTCGTCCCGTACCCGTAGTTCCTTTTCCCGCCGAACTGGAGGTCGTCGAGCACGTCCTCGCCGAGTGGGAGAATGTCCGGGTCATCGGCGTGCAGATAGGCATTGATGTACCACTTCGTTGTCTGTTTGGCTGTCGCAGCGGTTTCAGGCTGACCCATGACTGTCTCGTGAGCCAGCGCGGGCATCCCGCTCTGGATTCGGATGTCATGGGTATTCAACCCATCGCGTGGTCGGGAATCGAGCAGCCACGGGTGGTCGGGGTGACGGAAGAGGAACAGGTCGTCGTAGCTCTCCACGTCGGGGAGCGACGACCCCATGTACGGGCGAATCCCGCTCTGCGAGTGCTCCTCGGGGAACGTCCCGAACTGCCCCGGCACGAACATCCCGTGGCTGGCGTTGATGTGCTGGTGGACATCGTGCTCCAGCTGCATCCCGAGCGCGTGGTAGATCGCGTTCCCCGAGACGTAGTACGGGTGCCCGAGGTAGTCCATATCGAGTTCCCAATGAACCTGCTGGATACGGGTCACGCGTTTTCCCTCCGGGTTTCGAGATCCTCGATGTACTGGAGCGCGGTGCTCCAACTCCAGATCCGACGGAGGTTCGCATCGAGCACCATGTCGTGCTTGTCGTGATTGACATCGAGCGGGTGCGCGGTGAGGCGCCTCCACGCCGACGCCCACAACCGCCACGGGCGGCTTCCAAGGCGTGCCCACGGTTGCCCGTCCGCGTCCTCGTCGATTCGGAGCGCGAAGCGGTCGCCCGCGTAGACCGTCCGGTGGGGAACGATCTCCTCGGCATCGTCCACGACCAGAAGGAGATCGGCGAACTCGTGACCGACGCGGTAGTTGTCCAAGAGAGCCGCTACGAGCAGCGTGTGGTACTTCAGGCTCGTGTACGGGTAGTAGATGCTCTCGTTGAACCCGCTCGCTACATCCGACGTGAGCCACGCCCGATGCATCGCCTTGGGGTCGGATCCCGTAAGCAGGTCGCTGATGGCCTCAGAGAGACGCGGGCGCGAGAAATCCTCGGGGTCGTAGTGAGAGTCGCCCGTCAGCAGCGACAGCCGGTAGTGCGTCTCGTGGTTGTTCACAGTCTGTTCGGGCTTCCCGTTGGGCCGTGAGAGCGCCGACGCGTCGCCGTCTGCGCCGTGCGGGACGGTCTGGTTCACCGGGACGCCGTGGAAGGTGTCCGGCGCGTAGTCATGCGTCTCACCGTTGAGCTTGTGGGCGTCGTGGCGGTAGGCCGCGACCATCACGTCCTGACCGCCGTCGCCCTGGAAGTCCGCGAGAGTCGCGTTCTCGGTCATCTACGGCCCCTCCGCGATGCGTTCCTCCAGCGCCTCCACGAACGCCGGGCAATACTCCTCGGTCCACTGGTCGTCTTTCTCGTCCATCTGCTGGGTCGTTCCCTTCCCACGGTCGAAGACACGCTTCAGTTCACGCTCTTCGTACAGCGGATTGATGAGATGCGTCTCGACGATACCGGCACCGAAGTTGCGAGCACCGCCGAGTTGGTGCATGAAATCGGTCTGGTGATCGTCAAGGAATTCCAGTGCCTCTACGAGGAGGCCGATAAACTCGGGCTTCATCTCCCGGAAGGAGAGGTGCCAACAGCCGTCGAGATTTGCCACTGCGTCGATCTCGGTGTTTCGTAGCGGTTCCCGGTTGTCTTCCCGGTTCCGTGAGACGACGTTCCGGTTGAGCCGCCGGTAGTGACCTTCGGCCTGCCCGCGCGTGTAGTCTACACCTGAGCGGACCGGATTGAATTTGATCGGGCGCCGCATCACCTTTCCTGGCCGATTACCAAAGCCGCCGAAGAGGTCGAAGACCACACATCCGTTGTCCGTGTTCGGGTCAGCAACACACGACCCCTTTGCGTGGTAGCCAGCCTCCAAATCACGGGCGTAGACGTCCTCCTTCCTGAAGTTCGCATTCGCCTCGCCGGGGTGGCAGGCCGTGCTGCCGTATTCGTGGATGACACGCTCCATTCCGTGACGAAGCCACCCGGAGAGCGGAAACGCAGGGATAATGCCCCCGATCTGATTCTGCGGGTCATCATCGGCGTAGTTGCCGTTCGAGGCGTGATGTCGGTCGGTCATGATG
>JBKEGM010000001.1:0-55856 GCA_046710005.1 Natrialbaceae archaeon | reverse complement strand
CGTGAACCCGGGAACACCCTGGATCCAGGTCGACCCCAAAGTCTCCGGAGACGATGGCTTTCCAGCCTTTCTGGCCCTCGAAGAGGTTTTTCGGGCCTTCCATGCCATTGCGGGCGAGCACCGCGGCATAGACGGCGTTTCGGGCGGCGTTGGCCGAGGCAATGCCCTTCCACTCGTTGATGTCGCCGGTCCGGGTCACTCGCAGGGCATTGTGGGCGGTCCCGGCGATCCCGATCGCGTCTCGGGTTGTCTCTACGTCCAACCCCAAAACCGTCGCGACGCCGGCGGTCGCGGATATCACGGTGTGCGTGACGTGGTCCCAGCCCCTGTCACGAACCGGCGCATTCCACGCTAACTCCCCCTGAACCTCGTAGGCCACACCAATGCCTTCCAGGAGTTCTCGCCCCGTCGCATCGACGGCCTCGCCGGCGGCCATGATCGCCCCGATGTTGTCGCTGGGGTGGGGCGTCTCCCCGGGGGCAAGAAATGAGTCCATGAAGTCCAGATATCGGGTGAGGGCGGTGTTGTGCATCGCCGCGCCCTCTATGGAGGCGGTCTCGCCCCGACCCCACAGCAGACAGTCGTTGCCCCGGTTCGTTTCCAACACGGTTTCGTACACGGCATCGACGGGAGCGTGTCCCAGCGCACCGATGCCAATACCGATGGAATCGAGCAATCGCTTCTTGAGTTCTTCTCGGGTTTCCTCGGTGAACCCCTCATAGCCCACCGACTGGACGAATTCCGCGAGTTCGAGCGTCGTAGTCATGTGGGGACAAATATGTGGAACGACACCATATGACTTGGCCCCCGAAGCGATAGCGACGGTCCCCGGTCCGATCCGTTCGTGGTCCAGAGCGATCGTCGGGTTCAGTCGCGATCCGGGAAGTCAACCCAACCGATAAGAATCGGTCCAGTCCACTGCTCAGATTCTTCGTTCGAAAACAATTTCGTCGTACTCTTCGCCGGCGATTGTCGTGCTATCCGTCCCCATCCGTTCGAAACCCGCTACGTCAAAGAAATCGGCGGCCACGTCGTTTCCCGCGAGGGCCAGGGCGACGAATCGTTCGACGCCTCGGTCCGTCAGTTCCTCGATCGTGAACTCGAAAAGGTCAGTTCCGATACCACGCCGTCGGTACTCGGGGACCACATAGACCCTATCAACGATTCCCTCGGCACCGTTAAGCACGGCGTTAGCGAACCGGAAGCGTGTCTCGCCCGCGGATTCCTTGTTTCGTTATACCATGCCACAGTCGATAGCTCTTTCGACGAGTTGCCGCCCTGGTACCCACGTGACAACACACCACCAATGCGTATCCCGTTCGAACGACAATATCGACGCTGAGTCCCGGGATATCGATCCTCACAAAACGGGCGATTCTGACAGGGCGTCCGAAGGGTAACGGGGGTTTGGTCGTCGTTCCGGTGCCCCCCGGAACCTTTCAATTGAATACCATCGTCATCGACCCATGTTGGGCCATCACATGGAGAGAAATTGCAACGTTAGCGCCCGGACGATTTCCAAGGGAGACAGAATGAATTTCGCCTCCAACCGTCAGCCACAAACCGGATTTCGATAAGGTAAAAATCCTTTTTACTATTCAAGAGGTTTATAGTTGAATAGCCCCAAACAGAAAGTGTCGACAGGAACTATCTACCGAGCCGCTCCCCATGCCCGGTGTCCTTCGGATTCAAACTGCCCGTTCGGATCCACCCCGTTCCTGTCGGCTTGCCATGCCCAATATCTCCTTTCCTCACGTGACGGTTCCCACCTCGTCGACAGGCATTACCGAGTAATCGACCGATAGGGTGTCCTTGGTTGCGCGTATTTTGCCGACGAACGTCGAGATGTCTTCCAGCGACCCGTCCAGGACGAACAGTTCGGTACAGTACCGGTCGCCGACGTGATTGTGGACGTTGGACTGGACGAGCGAATCGTACTCGTGGCGAAGTTGCATCATCCGCCGTTCGACGGGTTCGGCCCCGTAATCGAACAACACGGTGACAACCGCCATCAACTCGTGATCCTCGAGTTCCTTGTCCTCAAACTCGCCAAGCAGATTTCGTGCGGCCTCCCGAAGGACCTCGCTACGGCCCGTGTAGCCGTGTTCGTCGGCGATTCCGTCGATTCGATCGATAAGCTGTTCCGGCATTGAGACGCTGACGACGGCCATATATTAACAAAGGAAAGGGAATTACTAGAGGGTTGGCATTAGGGGCCCCAGCCAGCGACGGACAGGGCCGCACCGCCGAACCGACAAATCATTTCGAGGGGTGCCGCCACTGACGGTCCAGAACGAACCAATTCCCGCCGGCCGCAGCGATATCCAGCCAAACCAGGTCTGCAGATCGACAGTGACAAAACGTTCCTGGGCCCGTCGATACCTACTCTGGGATCCGGGCAGCACATTCGCGGTCGGTTTCGGTCCGGGCTAGAGTTCGTCGAGTTTCCGCAGGAGTTGGCCGCGATACTCCTCGTCGCTGATCATGCCCTTCGTTTCGATGACGTTTCGTTCGAGTTTGTCCAGCGCAACGTAGAACGCGTTCTCGGAACCATAGCCCTCGCCCGACCCGGCCATCTGCCCCCGGTTCGTCCGGAGGCGGATCTGGGCGCGAATGAGTGGCGTGCCCCGGAGTTTCTCCTTGTGCTCGTGGAAGCGGACGTGGGCGTGTTGCACCTGCATGTCCTGGTATTTTTCCGCGACGGACCCGATTTCCTTGCGAATGTCCTCACGCGAGATCGTGTCCAACAGCGAGATGTTCGTAATTTGAACGTCCATGTAGTCCTGTTCGGTGTAGGTCAACGCCCGGAGGACGTCCGTCTTCGTCAGGACTCCAGCCACGACCCGATCGTCATCGTCCGGGGTGACGACGAGTCCGGCGTAATCCTGTTCGAGCATTCGCTCGACAGCGTGTCTCACTGACTCGCCCGCCGTGGTCGTCTCGACGGGTGAACTCATGATGTCCGCCACAGGAATGTCGAGGATCCTATCGATGTCCCCCGACCGGTCGCCCGTCGTCGCCTTGGTCATGTCCCGAACGACGACGTCCGCAATGTCGTGGACAGTGACCATGCCCGTGAGGTACTCTTTTTCGTCCAGTACCGGCACGCGCGAGATGCCGTGCTCTCGAAGACGGTTGATCGCCTTGCCGACGCCGTCGCCATCCTGGAGCGTGATGACCTCGTCCGTGTAGATGTCCCCAACCGACAGCGCGTCAAGGTTGTCCAGCACCATCTTCAGGATAAGGTCCTGGTTAATGATGCCGTAGAGTTGGTCCCCCTCGAATACCGGTGCAACCTTGGTATTGCCCTCGATGAGCATTCGTGCGGCCTCCCGAATGCCCTCGTTGCGGTCGATCTTCGGAACCGGATCCGTTCGACTCGGTTTGATCAACGATTCGACCTTGGCGTTGTCCTCGACGTGGGACTGAATGAGTTCGCGCTCTCCCAGGACGGTCTCGTACTCGCCGTCGCGCGTGACGACGATTCCCTTCGGGTTTTCTTCCTCGAAAATGGACCGAACCTTTCCGAGGCGGGTATCGACGCCAACTTCGAGATACTCCGTTGTCGCGATATCAGCAATGTCCATTGTTCCTTCGAGCGTTGACTACGAACGATAATGAACGTACCGACCGGAGGCGATGAAAGAATTGTGATAATAACCGTCGTCAGCACCGCAGCCCATCCGACAGCAAACGGGCGACGAGGTTTAGTTCTCGGAAGCTAAGAGACGGCCATGCTACCGGACATCGGCGTCTTTGGCTCGTACACGTACCTCGTTACTGAGGCACTGTTCGGTACCGTCGCATGGATCCTTCTCTTTCGGGCACAGGCATTTCGAAGCGCCGGACGGACGATCCTGGCCCTCTATCCGATTGCCTACGTGTGGGACTGGTACACCCTCAAAGTCGGGGTCTTTTCGATCGAACTCCGAACCGGGGTTGATCTCCTCGGCATACCGATCGAGGAACACCTGTTCATCGTGGTCGTCCCTGCATTCGTCCTCGGCATCCACGAAACGGTCAACGGGCGGGCGAGCGATTAATCACCCGCTTCGAACCGCCAGGCGAACGTGGAACGGACGCAACCAAGGAGATCAACCGGGCACCTCCACGAACCATTTGAGGCGGGTCATTTCGTCGCCGGTATTCTTTATATTTAAAAACAAGGGATACATGGTTCCGAATGTTGCCGATTTGCAGGCATCCAGGGTTCCGGCCGAGAGAAAGTGGTGCAACCATAGTGTAATCACAGGCCGCCATCGGATCGTTTGGTGGTATATTACAAAGCAATCAGGTAATTCAATGGCCGATTACCAATATAAATCGGGGAAAACGGCCAACACTTTAAAATGGAAGTCACTATTGGAAACAAACAGGTGGATCAACTCGTGAAACTTCGACGACCAACCGATTTCCTGATCCTGGAGGCGCTCGAGGAAAATGGCCGCAACGTTGCCACGAATCTCGCGCACCACACCGACAAGAGTCGAAAGAATATCAATACCCGTCTGCCGGTCCTGGACGACTACAAACTGGTTCGCAAGATCGGTCCGGCCGAACACTCCGGCTTGTATGAAATCACGCGGAAAGGCCGCGTGGCGCTCATGTACCGCGACCAGTACGGCGAGGTGGACGACTTCGAGGCCCTCCTCGATCAACCTGACGCACCGAGTCCGGCCGACGCTGAACCGGCCCAGCAAGCACAGGCGATGGCCCGCGGAGAAGAAAACGAGGAAGAGGAAGACTCCGACTAGCCGGTTTCCCCGATGTGAGTCCGGGTTCAGGCGGATTTGTGAAATCTACGTTTTTCTGTTTCCGACCGTTTAGCCGGACGATTCGTCGAAATTGGTTAGAGAATTATCACATATTGGGCGGAAAGGAAATCAAATACCCGTAAAATTAAGTATCTGATGGTTGTTAACGGTTCTGAAGGCATGGTATCGAATTTACTCGACAAGCGGCTCGGCGAAATCGTCGACGAGACCCTTTCGACCGCCACCGGAACGGTATATCTGGTCAACCCGTCCCCCGACGCGATCGAAGCCTACGTCGACAAGGGCAACGCCAACAAGTACGACGTCACCGTTCGGTTGCTCGCGGACTACCGAACACTCAAGGACGTACTGGAAGACTTCATCGTCGCGAGTAGCGCGGCTGACCTCTTGACCCGCGACGAACTCGAACTCAAAACGCTCGAAGACCCACCGACCAATCCGGTCATCGCCACGAAGGGAGAGGCCGTCTCGCTCGTCACCGTCGGTGATCGCGAGGGCGGGATCGTCACCGACGACCGTTCGTTCGTGACCGAGGTACGGTCCGGATACGAGGAACTCTGGGAAACGGCGGACGAGCACCGCCTCCGGACGCCGCCGATCACAGAGATCAAGGAGACACTCTCCACGGACCTGGGCGAGGATGCCCATGAGGATTTCAACGGCGTTCTCTCCTCGCTCGAGACGGCTCGGGGTGACGGTGACGGCCTCGACGAGGTGACGATCAGCCTCCTCATCGCAGCCAAAAACGAGGAACTGCTGTATGACGTGAGCAAGTGGGGCGAAGACATCGGCCTGGCGTCGAAAGCGACGTTCTCGCGCACCAAGACCAAACTCGAGGAAATGGGCCTGATCGACACCGAAAAGGTACCGGTCGACGTGGGACGACCGCGTCTTCGCCTCAAACTGGGCGATCCCCGCCTCACGCAGGCTGACGACGCCCAACTGGCCACGGTTGCCCAATCGATCCTCAACTGATCGCCGCGCTCGTCGAGTCCATCGTCCGTTTTTGGGACAAACTTTCACAGTTCTTGCGCACGATACCGATACCGTGCATCTCCACTGGCATCGGCGCGACCTCCGAATTCGGGACAACGTGGGACTCTTGGCTGCCGCACGGGACTCGGACGACACGGTCGTTCCAGTGTTCGTTCTCGATGATCGACTGCTCAGCCAGTCCGGGGCACCCCGGATCGTGGCACTCCGCAAGGGGCTCCAGGCGCTCAGGGAACAGTATCACGACCGGGATGGCGAACTCGTCGTGGTTCGTGGGAATCCGACCGAGGAAGTACCCCGACTCGTCGACGAATTTGACGTGGAGCGCGTCCACTGGAATCGGGATTACTCTGGGCTGGCAAGACGGAGAGACGAAGCGGTTCGCACGGCACTGGAGGACGGCAGCACCGACGTCGAAACACACGAAGACGCCCTCCTGCAGGAACCAGGGACCATCACGACGAACGATGGGACCCATTACGCGGTGTATTCTTACTTCTGGAAGAAGTGGCGGGATCGGGACATGGAAGCCCCGGCCGAGGCACCCGACGCTAACGATCTGGCCGACGTCGATGGGGAACCAATACCGACCCTGGAGGAACTGAGCGTGGACTCCTCCGAGGCCACGGTTCCGCCGATTGAGCCCCGAGCAGCCCACGAAAGACTCGAATCGTTCTGCTCGAATCCCATCTATCGATACGCGGATCGGCGGGACTATCCCGGCGACGAGGCTACCTCTCGACTGTCCGTCCACCTCGCCTGGGGAACGATTGGGATCCGGACCGTCTACGCCGCTACTGTCGACGCGTTCGCCGCCGCCGAGGACGATGCCGAACGCGAATCGGTCCGGGAATTTCAATCACAACTCGCCTGGCGGGAGTTTTATGCCCACGTCCTCGCGGCAAACCCGGCGGTCGTTCGAGAGAACTACAAGGACTACGAGCACCCGATCGAGTGGCGCGAGGCCCCCGACGCAGTGGCAGCCTGGAAGGCCGGGGAGACAGGCTACCCGATCGTCGACGCCGGCATGCGACAGCTCCGCCAGGAGGCGTGGATGCACAATCGCGTCCGGATGATCGTCGCCTCGTTTTTGACGAAAGACCTCCGGATCGACTGGCGGGAGGGGTATGACTGGTTCCGAGAGCGACTGGCCGATCACGACACGGCAAACGACAATGGGGGCTGGCAGTGGGCGGCCTCGACCGGAACCGACGCGCAGCCGTTTTTCCGGATTTTCAACCCGATGACCCAGGGCGAACGGTACGATCCGGAAGCGGACTATATCACAACGTACGTCCCTGAACTTCGCGACGTGACGCCCGCGCAAATCCACGGGTGGCACGAACTCGAGGAGGCGGAACGCGACGCGCTCGCTCCGGAGTATCCGGCACCAATCGTCGATCACGCCGAGGCCCGCGAACGGGCCCTCGAAATGTACCGAGCGGCCAGAGGGGAGTCCGAATGACCGCCACCGGGAGACCGCCGTGGTGACGCCAGTACGGTGGTTTCGACCATGATATTTGGTATCAATCGGCTCCTCAACATTTAACATTCATCACGCCTACGTGACGGAATGAGGCATCAGGTCATGTCCGAGAAATCACACGCGGAGCTACCACCGCTCCCGTACGACTATGACGCACTCGAACCGCACATCAGCGAACAGGTCCTCACCTGGCACCACGATACGCACCATCAGGGCTACGTCAACGGTCTCAACGCCGCCGAGGAAACGCTGGAGGAAAACCGGGCCGCAGGCGATTATGCCTCCACGCCGGGCGCCCTCGGCAACGTGACCCATAACGGTAGTGGGCACTACCTACACCATCTGTTTTGGGACTGCATGTCGCCGAACGGCGGCGGCGAACCCCACGGCGACCTTCGAGATCGAATCGAGGAAGATTTCGGCTCTTATGAAGGCTGGAAGGGCGAATTCGAGGCTGCGGCCGGCGCTGCCGGGGGCTGGGCTCTACTGGTCTACGATCCAGTGGCGAAACAGCTTCGGAACGTGAAAGTCGACAAGCACGACCAGGGGGCCCTTTGGGGGGCGCATCCGATTCTCGCACTCGACGTCTGGGAACACTCCTACTACTACGATTACGGTCCCGATCGGGGGAGCTTCATCGACGCCTTCTTCGAGGTCGTCAACTGGGACACGGCCGCCGAGGAGTACCAGACGAGCATCGGCCACTTCGAGTAAGGCTCGAAACCGCGATCGGTATTTTTTGACGCCGGATTCGACAGGGTGTCGGCGATACCCAGTCTTGCCTCAGCAGGCGCAATCGGCGAGGGCCCGTCACAATTCAGGCACGTTCAACCCTCGTGGCCGGCATGGTGACCACGACGAGTTTGAATCGATCGACGGCGTCCGATCCCACTATCACCCTGACCCCCTCCGTGAGCCTGGGCCATCAGGGGACCGTTGCCGAGCCCGAAGCCAGATCCCGATTCGCGAGTCACGATTCGAAGGGATTGCCGTGTGGACGGATGATTGGCCAAATCGCTCCATTTTACCCGTCACGTCGAGTACGTCGATCCATGCCGATTCCGAAAACCGAGTTCGACGAACTGTTTCCATGCGACTTCTACGAACCGGCGGAGTTGCTCGAAGCCGAGCGAATGTACACCGTGTACGAAATCGCCAGGTTGCTCCAGGACCTCGATCCCGACGCCGAACTGGACGCCGGGACGGAAGAAATCCTGCTCGACTGGGCGATCCCCTGGATAATTTTCAACGGGGATGACCTGGTCGTCGCCGAACCGAGCGATGAGTCGGAACCGGGGTACTACGGTTTGAAAGAGGAATGAACCTCCTGGTGGCCGGTGGCGACCGGGTGGACGCCGGAAAGACGACGTTCTCCACGGGATTGCTCGATCGAATCGGGGGAATCGGATTCAAACCCCGTGCGGGGAACGACTACTGGTTCGATCACGATGACTACCGACGAGCCATCGAGCAGGGTCGACTGTTCGGCAAGGACGCAAAGCGCCTCGCGACGACAAGCGACGCCGACGTCACACCGGAAGCGATCAACCCGATCCACCGATTGTGGCGCCCCTCGCCAGGCACCGGTCGCGGCCTCATCGGTGGGGCCGACCGTCAATTCGTTCTGGATCGGGCCGGCGAATCCTTCGTCGTTAACGCGACCGCGGACGTTCCAGGCTCCGCCCAGGATGGATTGCCGATCGATTCGTCGGTAACGGTGAGGACGGTCGAGGAACTCAACCGACAAACAACAGAGCGCTATCTTCCCCGCCTGAAACGCCTGGCCGAAGAAATTCGCGGCCACGACCGCGTCCTCATCGAGTCCTATGGTGACGTCGCACTTCCCATCGCTAACGTGACCGTCGACGCCGTGGCGATCGTCGAACCGGGGCGTGTGAGGATTTTCGACGGCGATCGATACTTCACGGCTTGCGAGGTGGTTGGGGGGGCCGGTCGAGGGACAGGGGCTACGGTCGGTGGGCAGGTTGGGGCCCACGAGGAACGGGTGGCGGACGTGACGGCCCACCTCGAACCGTCGGCGACGGTTTCGTTACCGGCCCTCGGGAGCGACGAGCGCGCGAAGCCTGGCGCCGTGGCCGATGCCTACGAAGTCGCCTATGACGCCCTTCTTGGGGAAGCCATCGATTGACATCCTCCTCCGCCTGAGGGCGGAGGAATCCCGAGGTTGGGATATTACGGTTTGCAGTCCTCCACCTCTGTCTGCGGTTGGAATCCGCAGGAGAGATCATACAGGTGGACTGCTGGCTGTGCCAACCAGCCGGTACTCCTATCTCCGTCCAAACTGGCCGAAGACTCGGAGTTAGTTTCTGAGTCGAAATACTTCACTTCGAGGCGAGGATAGTAGTGCGACGCTGTCATTTCGGCGGAGACCGCGCTGGGATTGCAGCCCGACCCGGGAATTGAAACAATCGACGTGAACTGCTATGTTCGATCGGACCATTTCGCTCTGTTGTAATTTTGTTGGTGGCATGAGACCGAGAGCCGTCGCCATGCCTATTTTCCGTTGGCGAATCCCCGTCATTCGCTAAAGTCAAGCCTTATGTGGAACCCCTCCTAACCGGGCGAACGTTACGGAGACTTCCATATTATGAACCAATGGATCGCCATCGGGGCGTTCGCGGTCGTCGGAGTGGGCATCCCAGTCCTGATGATCGTGGTTTCGGCCCTCTTACGGCCCAGCGTCCCTGAACGAGACAAACGCGCCACATACGAGAGCGGCGAGGTCCCGACTGGCGGGACGCGCATCCGGTTCAACATCCAGTACTATATGGTGGCGTTGCTGTTCGTCGTCTTCGACATCGAGTCCGTCCTCATCTTCCCGTGGGCGGTCATTTACGAGGACGCGATCGCAGCGACCGATCTGGCCACCGCACTGGTACCGATGCTGGTGTTCATCGCCATTCTCGTCGTCCCACTCGCCTGGGCATGGCGCAATGGGGCGGTCGAGTGGGCAGCGAGTCCCCGCCCGGAACATAACACTCAACGAGCAGATTAACAAATGAGTCAGGACACAACCACCGACGGGTTGGCCAGCAGCGAACCACGAACAAAGACCCGGGAAGCGCGGACTGGATCGGGCCTCGATGACCGGTTTAATTCGAAGCTTCGGGAGGCCCTGGGCGTCTCGCCGTTCATCCTCACGAAGTTCGATAAGTTCATGAACTGGGCCCGGGGGTCCTCGATGTTCATGCTACAGTTCGGTATCGCCTGCTGTAGCATCGAGATGATGCACACGTACTCGGTCAAACACGACCTGGACCGGTTCCACGCCGGCGTCCCACGGGCCTCCCCGCGGCAGGCCGACGTGATCATCGTCCCGGGGACCATCGTTTCGAAGTTCGCCCCCCGGATGAAGCGGGTCTACGACCAGATGGCCGAGCCGAAGTTCGTCGTTTCGATGGGATCGTGCACCATCTCGGGGGGCCCCTTCCAGCGGGGCTACAACGTCATTAAGGGGGCCGAAGAGGTCATCCCGGTCGACATCCACGTTCCGGGGTGCCCGCCGCGACCAGAAGCACTGGTCTACGGTGTCGCCAAGTTGCAGGAGCGCATCGCCAACGGGGAATCCAGCCCCGTGACGGTTAAACCGTACGAACTCGAACAGTTCGACGAACTGGAACGGGACGAACTCGTCGAACAACTCGCGGAGGACATCGAGAAAGACACGCTCGTCATGCGTTACAATTGGGCTGATTCACCATGAGCCTCGAGGAACCGGAATCCGAACCAGCGGTAGGCGTCACCGAGGATGGTCTCGATTACGATGCTCTCGAGGACCTCCTAAACGGAAAAGTGCGAGACCGTGAAACGCACGTCAACGCGGAAGGGTTCGTGATCAGCCCTGACGACGTCCAGGACGTTCTCTACACCCTCAGAGACGATGCTGGATTCGATCATTTGTCGCTGGTCACCGCCCAGGAGTACGAGGACCGCTACGAGAGCATTTACCACCTCAAAAAGTACGACGATCCCACGCAGGAACTGAGCCTGGTCGTCCCCACTGCACGGGACGAACCAGTTAGCCAATCCAGCGCCCCGGTTTACCGGACGGGGGATTGGCACGAACGGGAAGCCTACGATTTAGTCGGGGTCCAGTACGAGGACCATCCGGACCTGCGCCGGATCCTCCTGCCCCGGACCTGGCAGGGCCATCCCCTGTCGAAGGATTACGATCAGGATAAGCCCCAGATCGTCACGCTCGAGGCGCACAAGAACCCGATCGCCGACGATCACAAGGACACCGATTCGGATACGATGTTCCTCAACATCGGTCCGCACCACCCGGCGACCCACGGTGTGCTTCACCTCAAAACCACCCTCGATGGTGAGTCAGTGATTGACGTCGACCCTGATATCGGCTATCTGCATCGCTGCGAGGAGCAGATGTGCCAGGAAAGCACCTACCGCCACCAGATCATGCCCTATCCCGATCGTTGGGACTACATCTCGTCGGGACTGCTCAACGAATGGGCCTATGCCAGGGCCATCGAGGACATGGCCGACATCGAGGTCCCCAATTACGCCCAGGTTATCCGAACGATGGGGGCCGAACTATCGCGGATCGCCTCCCACACGATCGCAGTCGCGACCTACGGACTGGACGTGGTCGGTGACTTCACTGCCACGTTCATGTACGCGATCAAGGATCGGGAGGTCGTCCAGAACATCCTGGAAGACCTAACCGGTCAGCGTCTGATGTTCAATTACCTTCGCGTTGGCGGGCTTGCATGGGATCTCCCCGAACCCCGCCAGGAATTCTTCGAGAAGATCCGCGACTTCCTGGACGAACTCCCACAATCACTCCAGGATTATCACGACCTGCTCACGCGAAACGAAATCTTCCAGATGCGAACCGTGGACACGGGGATCCTGGACCCCGAGGCCGCCAAACAACTCGGTGCGACCGGCCCGGTCGCCCGGGGGTCTGGCGTCGACTACGACATCCGTCGCGACGATCCATACGGGTACTATGACCAACTCGATTGGGACGTCGCCACGGAGGACGGCCGGGACAACTTTAGTCGCGTGCTCGTCCGCCTTCGAGAAGTCGAGGAATCCGCCAAAATTATCCAGCAGTGCGTGGATCTGCTCGAGGACTGGCCGGCGGACGAACGAAACATCCAGGCCAACGTTCCCCGGACGCTGAAGCCGGAGGCTGGCAAGGAAGTGTATCGGGCTGTCGAGGGCGCCAAAGGCGAACTGGGCATCTACATGCGTTCGGACGGCACTGACAAGCCGGCACGGTTCAAGATCCGGAGTCCGTGTTTCAGCAACCTCCAGACGCTTCCGGAGATGTCCGAAGGCGAATACATCGCCGACCTCGTGGCGTCGTTAGGCAGTCTCGACATCGTCCTCGGGGAGGTGGATCGATGACGCCGATGGCGTTTCCCGGGATTTTGCTTCCCGAGATGATTTCGGATCTGCTCGGCCTCGGGGAATTCGGCGTTCCGGGTGAAACCCTTGCTAGCTTGATAGGGGCCACGCTCATCGGCTCGTTCGTCCTATTGAACGCAGCAGTCGCGGGACCGTGGGCAAAGCGGAAGATCACGGCCGCCTTCACGGACCGCATCTCCGTTAATCGCGTCGGTCCTGCAGGCATCGGGACGATCGTCGTCGACTCACTTCGGTTGCTCTCGAAGGAACTCATCATTCCGGAGAACGTGGATCGGCCGGCGTTCGACCTCGCACCAATCCTCGTCCCGTTATCGGCACTGCTTGGGTTCGCAGTCATCCCGATCCATCCTGGCATTCAGGTTGCCGATCCGGAGATCGGACTGGTGTACGTGTTCGCCGTCTCGTCGCTCGCATCGCTGGGACTGGTCATGGGCGGGTATGCGTCGAGCAACAAGTACTCGCTGCTTGGCGGGTTGCGGGCGATCGCACAGAACATCGCCTACGAGATTCCGCTAGTCATTACTGGTGCCTCGGTGGTTATCTTCGTCGGAAGTCTCCAGATCACCGAGATCATCGCCGTCCAGCACCAGACACTCGTCGAGATTGGCGGCATCCAGATCCCACAGTGGTTCGCGTTCGTCAACCCCTTCGCGTTCGTCCTGTTCATCGCGGCGAACATGGCCGAGATCGGACGTAACCCGTTCGACACGCCGGAAGCGCCCACCGAAATCGTGGGCGGGTACCAGACCGAGTACGGATCCGTGTATTTCGTCCTGTATTACCTGGGTGAATTCCTTCACATCTTCCTCGGGGCCGCGATCATCGCGACGTTGTTCCTTGGCGGCTGGCACGGTCCCGTCCTCCCGGGCATCGTCTGGTTCACGTTGAAAATTTGGGCCGTGTTCCTCCTGACCCAGTGGGCTCGGTCGGCAGTCCCCCGGGTTCGGATCGACCAACTCATCCAAATCGGTTGGAAAGGGCTGCTGGAGCTGTCGTTCGCGAACCTGGTTCTCACGGCAATCATCGTGGGGGTGATCGCATGATCGGGATGCTGAAGTCCCTGGCAGCGACGATGAGCCACGCCCTCGACGGAGAGACCTTCACGGTCAAGTACCCGGAAGACGAGCCGGAGGTCAGTCCCAGATTCCGTGGGGTTCACAAGTGGAGCGAGGATCGGTGTATTTGGTGTCGCCAGTGTGAGGAGGTCTGCCCGAACGACACCATTCACATCGAGATGGACGAAGATCGGAATGGGGAGGAGTACGATCTTCATGTCGGGCAGTGTATCTACTGTCGACTCTGTGAGGAGGTGTGCCCGGTCGAAGCCATCGTCCTCACACAGAATTTCGAATTCACGGGCGACACCAAAGACGACACGGTGTTCAACAAGGAGGAACTCAAGAACGTCCCATGGTACAAAGACGTCGACCCGGTCCAGGCCCGGGAGTCGGAACGGAATGCCTGGGTCGGCGAAGGCGATGGTGACGTCGATTATATGTAGAGGGGCATCCGTTTCATCGTCCATGCGGCCTTTCCAGAGGCGTCAAAAGATATAATTTAAATGAGGGCTTTCTCTGCCGAAACCGAATTCTTCAAAGGGTGTCCCTTCGGTAGGGATAATTATGGTTGCGTACGAGACACTCGCGTTTGCGCTGTTCGCCGCTGTGACCCTGGCGAGCAGTCTGGGCGTGGTGCTCGTCCGAGACGTGTGGCACTCCGCACTGTTCCTCGGGGGAGCGCTCCTCAGCGTCGCGGTGCATTACGTGATGGTGGAAGCCGAGTTCGTCGCTGCGATACAGATACTCGTGTACGTGGGCGGCGTTTTGATCCTGATCACGTTCGCCGTGATGCTAACGCGTACTGAGACAATGGAACCGGAGGTCGAAGGCGCGTGACGACGAAACCGGAACTGAACCTGGGGCGACACTTGCTACCGGGGATCGTTGCCCTGGGACTGTTCGCCCTCATGGCCGCGATCATCTCGACGGCATCGTTCGGGGATCCGGCCGGGTTCGAGGGTATCGATAGCGTCACAGGGGCGATCGGTTTCTCCCTGATAAATATCGACGTCGCGACGGTCTCGACAGAGACGGAGGGATTCCTTGCGCAGTTCGAGATGATAGCCTTCGTCCTCGTGGCCGCACTCGTCGGGGGCGTTACGCTCGCTCGTCGTGAGGTCGATGGCGAGGTCGTGACTGCACTCCGATCCGAGGTTGATCATCGCTGGGGTTCCGAAGAAACGGATGCCGGGCGCCCAGCCGACGAAGAGGAGGATAATCGATGACGGCATCACTCCAGTATTACATGCTGCTTTCGGCAGCGTTGTTTGCTATCGGGCTGTTCGGCGTCCTTACTCGGAACAACGCGCTGGTCTTTCTGATGTCAGTCGAGTTGATGCTCAACGCTGCAAACGTGAATTTCGTGGCCTTCTCCATCTATCACGGGAACCTCACCGGCCAAGTCTTCGCGCTGTTCGTCATGGCACTGGCCGCCGCCGAGGTTGCCGTTGGCATTGGCATCATCCTGGTGCTGCACCGCAACTTCGGTGACGTCGACGTAACTGTCCCGACGACGATGAGGTGGTAAAATGGCAGGAGAACACATCGCGTTCACGTTCGCACCGGCCATCGCCGCGCTCCCACTCGTCGCATTCGTCGTGGCCCTGGCCTTCGGGCGTTACATGCCAAAGGGTGGCGCCTTTGCCACGATACTGGCAACCGGAGGCTCGCTGTTACTCTCGATCTGGGCTGCAATCGCGGTCGCAGGTGGAAACCTCTATCACGAGACCCTATACGTCTGGTCGCCAGCGGACGCGCTCGAACTTCACTTCGGCGCGCTCATCGACCCGCTATCGGCTTACATGCTCGTGATCGTCTCGTTGATCACCTTCCTTGTGCAGGTGTTCAGCCTGGGGTACATGAACGACGAGGGCGAGACGGGCCTGCCCCGGTACTACGCTTCGATGGGGCTGTTCTCGTTCTCGATGCTCGCGTTCGTGATGGCTGACAATATCTTGATGGCATTCATGTTCTTCGAACTGGTGGGGCTGTGCTCGTGGCTCCTGATCGGCTTCTGGTTCCGCGAACCTGGCCCGCCGAGCGCGGCCAAGAAGGCGTTCCTGGTCACCCGGTTCGGGGACTACTTCTTCCTCGTTGGCGTGGTCGGGATTTTCACCGCATTCGGTTCCGGCTTGTTCGTGGGCGAAGAGGCCTTCCCAGTGCTGGCCGAGGAAGCCATCAAAAATAGCGAACAGGTTCTCGGCTTCGCGCCCAAAACGGGCATCACGATTCTCTCGCTGCTCGTTCTCGGCGGCGTCATCGGCAAATCGGCGCAGTTCCCCTTACACACCTGGCTGCCGGACGCGATGGAGGGCCCGACGCCGGTCTCGGCGCTCATCCACGCGGCGACGATGGTCGCGGCCGGCGTCTACCTGGTCGCCCGGATGTACGGGCTTTACGCGCTGTCACCGACCGCGCTCGCCATCATAGCGTTCGTCGGCGGCTTCACCGCGCTGCTGGCCGCGACCATGGCGACGGTGAAACAGGAACTCAAGCAGGTGCTGGCGTACTCGACCATCTCCCAGTATGGGTACATGATGCTCGCGCTTGGGGCGGGCGGGTACGTCGCGGCGACCTTCCACCTGATGACCCACGCCTTCTTCAAGGCGCTGTTGTTCCTTGGTGCCGGGTCGGTCATCATCGCCATGCACCACAACGAGAACATGTGGGACATGGGTGGCCTGAAGGATCGAATGCCCGTGACCTACTGGACGTTCCTTGCCGGATCGCTCGCGCTGGCAGGCATCTTCCCGTTTGCGGGCTTCTGGTCGAAGGACGAGGTGCTCTATGAAGCCCTCATCCACGGGCTGAACACGCCGCTCCTGCTCGGGGCCTACGCTATGGGCCTCATCGCCGTGTTCCTCACCGGGTTTTACACCTTCCGGATGGTGTTCCTGACCTTCCACGGCGAGCCCCGAACCGAGAGGGCGGAGGATCCCGACGGCGTTCGCTGGAACGTGAAGTTCCCGCTGGTCGTGCTGGGGACGCTGGCGACCGTCGCCGGCCTCATCAACATGGCGCCGGTGAAGAAACTGCTCGGTCCCGAGATCGATTACCTTCACCAGTGGCTGAACGGGCCTGAAGAAATGGAAATGCTGACGGCCCACCACTACAGTGGCCTCCTGCACGATTACGCGAGCTATTCAGCAGCCGATCTGAGCCCCCTGCTCCCGGCTCTCGTCTCGCTGGGAATCGCCCTGGCAGGCGTCCTGCTTGCTTACCGGCTCTACGCCGTGCCGGAACCCATCCAGCACACCGACAAACTCGGCTGGCTCAAGACGCTTTGGTTCAACAACTACTATCAGGACGAGTACCAGGTCTGGCTGGCTGAGGGCGTGACCTATCCGTTCGCCAAGGCGGCCGACACCTTCGATCAGGGGGTCATCGACGGGGTCGTCGATGGCGTCTCGTCGGTCAGTCTCTTTAGCGGACGGCGGATCAAACAGATCCAGACAGGTATCGTGACCAACTACGCCGCATTGCTTGCGCTCGGGCTGATCGGATTGCTGCTCATCCTGAGCGTTACCGGAGGGTGGTTCGCATGATTATCGAAATACTGCTCGCGCTCACGTTGATCGGTTCGTTCGGCGTCTTCCTCGCACCCGACGAGTACGCCGGCCGCCTGGCGTTTCTCGCCAGCCTGGTGCCGCTTCTCGGCAGCGGTTGGATGTATAGTCAATTCGACGGTGCGGGCAACGCCCTACTCGGGGGCTCACTGGCCTTCGAAGAGGAGTTCGCCTGGGCCGTCCTGGAACCGTACTCGATCCACTGGCACGTCGGCGTCGATGGGATCAGCCTCCCATTGCTGATTCTGACGACGGTGCTTACCACGTTGGCCATCGTCAGCGCCTGGACGCCCATCGACGAGCGCCAGTCGCAGTTTTACGGGCTCGTCCTGTTCATGGAGACGGCCCTGCTGGGCGTGTTCACCGCGCTGGACTTCATCGTCTGGTTCGTCTTTTGGGAGGCCGTCCTCGTTCCGATGTACTTCCTGATCGGCGTTTGGGGCGGCCCGCGCCGGAAGTACGCCGCGATCAAGTTCTTCGTCTACACCAACGTGGCCAGCCTGGTGATGTTCATCGGGTTCGTCGCGCTGGTGTTCGGCCTGGGCGATGCGGTGACGAGTTTCGACTTGCCAGCCATCGCACAGGCCCTCGCCGTGGATGGGGTTGCGCCGGACGCCTACGCCGGCGTCATCGGCGCGGAGACGCTCAAACTGCTATCGTTCCTCGCCATGTTCATCGGGTTCGCGGTCAAGGTGCCGGCCGTTCCTGTCCACACCTGGCTTCCCGACGCACACGTCGAGGCCCCGACCCCCGCCTCGGTGCTCCTAGCAGGCGTCCTCCTGAAGATGGGGACCTACGCTCTGCTTCGGTTCAACTTCACGATGCTCCCGGACGTCGCACGTGATCTCGCGGTCCCGATCGCGGTCGTCGCGGTCTTCAGTGTCCTTTACGGGGCGGTCCTCGCGCTGGCCCAACAGGACCTGAAACGGATCGTCGCGTACTCGTCAATCTCATCGATGGGCTACGTGATCCTCGGCCTGGTTGCATTCACGACCTACGGGATGGGTGGCGCGACCTTCCAGATGGTCAGTCACGGTCTCATCTCGGGGCTGATGTTCATGGTCGTCGGCGTCATCTACAACGAGACCCACACTCGGATGGTCGGCGATATGTCGGGCGTGGCAGACAGGATGCCAGTCACGGCTGGGGTGTTCGTCGCTGGCGCCTTCGGGTACATGGGACTTCCACTGATGTCCGGGTTCGCCGGCGAGTTCTTCGTGTTCGTCGGATCCTTCGGCGCAGAGGCGCTCCCGGCATCCGAACTGTTCACCGCGGTTGCGATGTTCGGCATCGTCGTGGTCGCCGGCTACCTCCTGTTCGCGATGCAGCGGACGCTGTTCGGGCCGTTCGATCTCCAAACCGACTACGAAATCGGGCGGGCGCCGATGCAGGACGTCCTGCCTCTGTTCGCACTGCTCGCGCTGATCGTGATCCTTGGCGTTGCACCGGAGGCGTTCTTCGGGATGATCCGTGACTCGGTCCAGCCGCTGTTCGACTCGACCGCACTCGCACTGGGAGGTGGTGCCTGATGGTACAACTGCCACAGATCGCGACGCTTGCGGTCCCGCTGATCCTGGGTGTAACGGCCCTGTTGTTGCTAACGGTCGATGCCATCCTGCCCAGATCGTGCAACCGGAAGGAACTCCTGGGGATGTCTGGGATCGGAACGCTCCTCGCGGTCGTGGCTGGAGTCTGGCTCTTTGCGAATGGTGTCGGCGATCCCGCGGGTGAGGGAATCTTCACCCTCTTCGAGAACCAGCTGATCGTCGACCAGATGAGCCTGTTCTTCGGCGTGCTGGTCGCCAGCGTGACGTTCCTGGTCCTCCTGGCGAGTTACGACTACCTCGCCGGCCACAGTTACCAGTGCGAGTTTAACGCGCTCGTATTGTTGGCCGCCACCGGAATGGCCCTCATGGCCAGCGCCAACAGTTTGTCGACGGTCGCCATCAGCCTCGAACTGGCGAGTCTCCCGTCGTACGTGCTCGTCGCGTTCCTCAAACGCAACCGGGGCAGCGTCGAGGCCGGGCTGAAGTACTTCCTAATCGGCGCGCTTTCGACGGCCATTCTGATCTACGGCGTCAGTCTGGTCTACGCCGTCACGGGGTCGCTCCTGCTGACGGACATCGCCGGCGCTATCGACGCTGGCGTCGGTGACCAGGTGGGCGTGCTCGGCTTGGGGATCGTGATGATCATCGGCGGGTTCCTCTACAAGACCGCCAGCGTCCCCTTCCACTTCTGGGCGCCGGAGGCCTACGAGGGCGCACCCGCCCCGATCAGCGCGTTCCTCTCCTCCGCTTCGAAGGCAGCCGGGTTTGCACTGGTCATCCGCGTGCTAACCGTCGCCTTCCCACTCGAAACAGTCGTCGAACCCGGTCTTGTCGACTGGGTACTGGTTGCCCAGATTGTCGCCGTTCTCACGATGACTCTCGGGAACTTCGCGGCTGCGACCCAGACACGCGTCAAGCGCATGCTGGCATATTCATCCATCGGTCACGCTGGCTACGTGTTCATCGGGATCGCCGCGCTTTCGGCCGGCGGGAACAACCAGTTGCTGGTCGGCGCGAGCCTCCTGCACCTGTTCGTCTACGGGTTCATGAACACCGGGGCGTTCTTGTTCATCTCGCTGACCGAGTACTGGGACGTCGGCCGGACGTTTGAGGACTTCAACGGCCTGGCCTCCCGGGCGCCGATCGCCTCGGTCGCGATGACCATTTTCCTATTCAGCCTTGCCGGCCTGCCCGTGGGGGGCGGCTTCCTCACGAAGTACGCTCTGTTTGCCGGCGCGGTTAACGCTGGCTTCTGGTGGCTGGCGGCCGTCGGTGCCATCAATAGCGCGCTCTCACTGTTCTACTATTCTCGAGTGGTCAAGGCCATGTGGTTCGAAGAGTCCGATGGTGGATTCGAGATCACCTCACAACCGGTCGGGATCTACACCGCAATCGTCGTAGCCGCGATCGCGACCGTGGCGTTGCTCCCTGCCTTCGGCGTGCTCTCGGGCGTCGGGTTCGACGCGGCAGCGGCCGTCCTGCCCTAATTTCGGCCGTATTAGCCGCATATTTGTCGATATTTTCATTGAACCCGCGTCGAGTGCCAGACGGTAGGTTTTAACCCCAGGAAGGACGATCCGTCGGTATGAATTCCCGGTTGGCGCTGGGATGTGGGTCCCTCGGGCTCCGGGTGGTCGAAGATTGGATCAGCAGGAATGGCGATCTGATCGTGGTTTGCCAGGACCGATCCACGGTAAACGACCTCCGTGACCGAAACGTCGACGCACGAGAAGCGGATCCGACGGACCCAGGCGTCATTCAGGAACTCGACATGGATCCCGATACGGTGTTCATCGGGACGGACGGTGCAACTCGAAACAAAGCGATAGCAGAAATTGTTCGCGAAGTCTTTCCGAGGGCCTTCGTCATCGCCTACGAAGGCAAAGAGGGCCATGCGTCGGTCCGAGAACCGCTTCGTTCCCTTGTCGATCGGACGCTTGATCCCGTCGAGGCGGTTGTCGACACAGTCGTGGGACGGAGTCGAGACCGATCGGCGGAATTATCGCGTTCGTTACGTGGTGCTCTCGCTGGAATCGACGGGACCCTGGCAGTTGTCATGCACGACAATCCCGACCCGGACGCGATCGCTAGCGCCCTGGCCCTTGTCCGGATCGCGGACGCCATCGGTCTCGAAGCCGAACCCTGCTATTACGGGACGATCTCACACCAGGAGAACCAGGCCATGGTCAATTTGCTGTCGATCGACCTCGTGAATCACGATCAGGACGCCGACCTGTCAAAATACGGTGGTTTCGCGCTCGTCGATCACTCTCGGCCCGGCATTAACGATGGACTTCCAAAGGATCTGTCAGTCGATGTCGTAATCGACCATCACCCACCAAGAGGCCCAGTCGAGGCGACGTTCGCCGACCTTCGGAGCGACGCCGGGGCAACCAGCACGGTGTTGACGGATCATCTGGATCGGTTTGATATCGAACTCGACGGGACGATCGCGACCGCGTTGCTGTACGGCATCAGGGTCGATACCGCAAACTATACCCGCGAAGTGGCGACGATGGATTTTGAGGCTGCCGCCAGGTTACTTCCGCATGCCGATACTGGGGTCCTCGAACGTGTCGAAGAACCCAGCGTCAGTGGTAAGACCTTGAACGTAATATCCCGGGCGATCAGGAACCGAGAGCGCCATGGGAACGTGCTGATTACGACCGCCGGGCAGATCAGCGACCGGGACGCGCTTGCGCAGGCAGCAGATCGACTCGTCAAAATGGAGGACATACGGATGGTATTCGTCTATGGCATCATGGACGGGACCGTGTTCGCTTCGGCACGGTCACGAACATCCACCTTCGATCTTGGAAAGACGCTTCGATTGGCCTTTGACCCGATCGGGAGTGCGGGCGGGCACGCCGACATGGCCGGGGCGCAGATTCCACTCGGCGTCATCGAGCACGCGATGAATGACGAATCGGTGGACACCGAAAAGATCGTCTGGAACCTGGTGACAGGACGGTTACTGGACGCTCTCGAACAGGATCCGATCGATTCGGACGAACTCATGACACGGCCGGGGGAGATCGTGGCCTCGTCGGGCGACGATACGGAACTGTAGCCGAGAGGTTTTTCCTCGCTGCCCCGTTGGCTAAAGATGAACATGGAATCGCCCGTCGAGGACGGGAAACCGCTGGTCAAGGATTACATGACGACCGACGTCGAAACCGTCTCGCCGGACGACACGGTCGGGAATGTCGCCGAACGCATCGCCACAAGCAACGAGCACAGCGGATTTCCCGTGACTGATCGCCGCCGAGTCGAGGGGTTCGTCAGTGCGCGAGACCTGTTGCTTAAGAATGAAGACGCCCCCATTTTCACGGTCATGACGACGGACCTCATCGTTGCCCACCCCGAAATGAAGGTGACTGACGCGGCCAGAGTCATTCTGCGGTCCGGCATTCAGAAGCTCCCAGTCGTCGACGACGCCGGTAACCTGGTCGGATTGATCAGCAACGCTGACGTCATCCGCAGTCAGATCGAACGGGCCACGCCGGAAAAGGTGGGGAAACTCAAACGGACACTCGAGAACATCCACGACGTCGAACTCGAACAGGAGCGCCGGACGGTGCAACTCGAGAACTTAATCCCAACCCAAAAGAAGGTGTATGCAGACGAACTCGAGGGGCGCAAGTACGAACTCGAACGGGGGCTGGCCGAACCGCTTGTCGTCATCGACAACGGGGGCGAGTCGCTACTGCTAGCGGACGGCCACCACCGGGTCCTCGCCGCAGATCGGATCGGTGTCGAAGAAATGGACGCCTATGTAATCGTCATCGACTCGGCGATCGACCTGGGCATGCAGAAAACGGCCGAAAATGAGGGCCTCGATTCGCTCGATGACGTTGAGGTGGTCGATTATGCTCGGCACCCGCTCGTCGAGACGACGAAACGCCTGCAACAGGGGTGATCAGACAGGGGTGAGTCCCCCCGGAAATTTTGAAGAACCCCCAGGGTGGGTCGACACCATGACGAAGATAGTGGTACACCTACCACGGCGGCCCGGTGGTTTGACGGCCTCGTATTCGGCCTCCTGACCGGAACAAGCGACGAGAGCCGTAACCTGTCCTGATTGACCGAGTCGTTGGGGGCCCCGTATTGTGCGATTATCTGATGGAAGGAGCGGTGAGAATACTGGGAAAACCTGCTCATCGGACCTGAAGTCACCATACAAACGATGCTATCAACCTGGCCCAGAATACTATGGGAATTCCGGGGGAACGCTTAATGCGCGCACACCCGGGTTGTCAGGGTATGTACGATGAGGACGATCTCGCGGAGATCCAACAGAACCGAGAGGAATGGGCCGAGGAAACCCTCGAACCCTTCCTCGAACGCCACGGAGAGCGCAAGGACCGGTTCGCGACCGTTTCGAACCTGGAGGTCGACCGAATCTATACCCCCGACGACGTCGAGGACCTCGACTACACGGAAGACCTGGGCTTTCCCGGTGACCCACCGTTCACGCGGGGGGTCTACCCGACGATGTATAGGGGCCGGCCGTGGACGATGCGCCAATTCGCCGGGTTCGGGACGGCCGAGGAGACCAACGAGCGCTTTCACTACCTCACCGAGGAAGGGCAGACGGGACTCTCGACGGCGTTTGATATGCCGTCATTGATGGGGATCGATTCCGACCATTCGATGTCCCTCGGGGAAGTCGGCAAGGAAGGTGTGGCAGTTGACACGCTCAGGGACATGGAGATTCTCTTCGACGGGATCGACCTGAGCGAGGTCTCGACCTCATTCACGATCAACCCGAGCGCGCCGGTCATCTATGCGATGTATGTCGCCATCGCCGATCAGCAGGGCGTGTCCCGAAAGGAGATCCGGGGGACCCTCCAGAACGACATGCTCAAGGAATTCATCGCCCAGAAAGAGTGGGTCGTCCCACCGGCGGCGTCTGTCGACATTGTGACCGACGTGATCGAGTTCTCCGTCGAGGAGACGCCCAAGTTCAACCCGATTTCGATCTCCGGCTATCACATCCGCGAGGCCGGATCGACCGCAGTCCAGGAACTCGCATTCACCCTGGCCGACGGGTTCGCGTACGTCGAGAGTTGTCTCGACCGCGGCATGGACGTCGAGGAGTTCGCACCGACACTCTCCTTTTTCTTTAACTCGCACAACTCGATCTTCGAGGAGGTGGCAAAGTTCCGCGCTGCCAGGCGAATCTGGTCGCGGAAGTTGGAGGAGTGGTACGACGCCGAAACGGACGCTGCCCGACGGCTGAAGTTCCACACCCAGACCGCCGGCCAGTCACTTACCGCTCAGCAGCCCTTGAACAACGTCGCACGGGTGACGATCCAGGCGCTGGCCGGGGTGCTCGGCGGGACACAGAGCCTGCATACGAACAGTTTCGACGAGGCGCTGGCCCTCCCCAGCGAAAAGGCGGTTCGGGTCGCACTCCGCACCCAGCAGGTCATTGCGGATGAGTCGGGCGCGGCCGACATCGTGGACCCCATGGCCGGGAGTTTCGCCGTCGAGGCCCTCACCGATGAAATCGAGGAGCGGGCTCTCGAGTATATTGAAGAGATCAAAGCGAAAGGTGGCGGGTCGATCCTCGAAGGCGCCCTGGATGGAATCGAACAGGGGTACTTCCACCGGGAAATACAGGAGTCCGCTTACGAGTATCAGGAGCGCGTAGACGAGGGTGAGGAAGTCGTCGTCGGTGTCAATACGTACACGATCAAGGAGGATACCCGGCCGGATATCCTTCAGGTGGACGAACAGGAAACTCGCGACCGGCAATTGGACAGGCTCGAGAAGGTGAAGATGGAGCGCGACGAGGAAGCAGTTGATGCTACCCTCGAGGCACTCGCTTCGGCCATCGAGACTGAGGATAATACGATGCCATACATCATCGACGCGGTCAAAGCCTACGCCACGATGGGCGAGATCATGGGCGTTTTCGAGGACCACCACGGCAGTTATCAGGAAGCGCTTGGCGTCGCTTGAATTGGGGGAAGGATCGAATGTGTCGGTTTCGGGGGCCGCTGCCAGGCAGCCGTTTTCGGTCCTAACGAGAGGCAGTGACGCACCGCTCCTCGGTTCGGAGAGGATCTCGATTCGAGGAGAATTATCGGACGGGAACCGTGAGTGTGTCCGTCCAGTACGGCCCCATTGTATGAGGGGAACATTTATGCCATTCTCAGTGAATTGACTCTACAACTATGACAGATAATAGCACGCCAGATGTCGAGCTCGAGGCCCGACTTGCACAGCAGGAAACCTTCGACCCGCCAGAATCGTTCGTCGAACAAGCCAACGTGACTGATGAGGCAATCTACGAGGAGTTCGAGGAAAATTGGCCGGAATCCTGGGAGCGTGCTGCTACAATGATTGACTGGGACGAAGCATACGACACGGTCCTCAAGAATTCCGACGCACCCTTCTACGAGTGGTTCACTGGCGGGAAACTCAATGCCTGTTACAATTGCGTCGATCGCCACGTCGAGGAGGGAGACGGCGACAAGATCGCGATCGAATGGATCGGAGAGGAGGGGCAAACGCAAACGTACTCCTATCGGGAGCTCCAGGACGAGGTGAACGCCTTCGCCGCTGCCCTCCGTGATCTGGGCGTCGAAGAAGACGACGTGGTAACGCTGTATCTACCGATGATTCCGGCGTTGCCAATAGCAATGCTCGCCACTGCGAGGATCGGAGCGCCCCACAGCGTGGTATTCGCAGGGTTTTCGGCGAAAGCGCTCGCCACCCGGATGGAAAGCGCGGATTCCGAGTATTTGATTACGTGCGACGGGTACTACCGACGGGGCGATCCGCTCGATCACAAATCCAAAGCCGACGACGGCCTCGAAACGTTTGGCGAAGGGGTTTCTACGGTCGTCGTCGACCGTCTCGGTGAAAAACTCGACCACGATCTCGATGCGGACGAGTACGATTACGGCACACTCGTCGACGAGCACGAGGGTGAAGAGGTTGAGCCGGTATCGCGAGACGCCGAGGACATGCTCTTTCTCATGTATACCTCCGGAACGACGGGACAACCGAAGGGCGTCAAGCACACGACGGGTGGGTTCCTCTCGTATGTCGCCTGGACATCCCACGCCGTACTGGACATCGAACCGACGGACACCTACTGGTGTGCGGCCGACATCGGCTGGATCACCGGACACTCATACATCGTCTACGGACCACTTGCGCTGGGAACCACGACGGTGATGTACGAGGGGGCACCGGACTATCCCGCGAAGAATCGGTTGTGGCAAATCGTCGAAGAGTACGGTGTTGACATCTTCTATACGGCACCGACGGCAATCAGGTCGTTCATGAAATGGGGGTCCTCCCATCCCGACAAAAACGATCTCTCCAGCCTCCGACTCCTCGGAACCGTCGGCGAACCGATCAATCCCCGCGCCTGGAAGTGGTACTACCAACACATCGGGAACGAAGAGTGCCCAATTGTTGACACCTGGTGGCAGACGGAAACGGGCGGAATGATGATCACGACCCTTCCTGGGGTGGGGGAGATGAAACCTGGCTCAGCAGGACCACCGCTGCCAGGAATCAGCGCAGATGTGGTGGATGTTAGTGGCGATCCCGTGGCCGCAGGGGATGGCGGTTACCTCGTCGTCAACAAACCATGGCCAGGGATGCTCCGGACGCTCTACGAAAACGACGACCGCTTCGTCGATGAGTACTGGCGCGAGTACTCGCTCCCGGAACGCGATGCCTGGGTGTACTTCCCCGAGGATGGGGCTAAAATCGACGACGACGGCTATATCACCATCCTCGGGCGTGTCGACGACGTGCTCAACGTCTCGGGCCACCGACTCGGAACAATGGAGATTGAATCGGCTATCGTCGGCGTTGAGGGAGTTGCCGAGTCGGCCGTTGTTGGGGGCAGTCACGAGGTGACGGGCGAGGCGATGTATGCGTACGTCATCACGGAGGAGGGCGACGACGAGGAACACCTCCGGGAGCGAATAATCGATAGCGTGGAAACGGAAATCGGCCCGATCGCCCGCCCCGAATCGGTGATTTTCACCCCGGAACTGCCGAAAACCAGGTCCGGGAAGATCATGCGTCGATTGCTCGAGGACATCGCTAACGACGACGAGCTCGGTAACACGAGCACGCTTCGAAATCCCGAAATTGTCGAGGACATCCAACGGAAAGTCCAGGGCGAGTGATCGACTGAACCCATATCACCGGTGGTTGTTTCCGCCCTGATGCGTGCGTATAAGTGCTGAGCGAACTGCACACATTGGGCGAGTTTATGAGCCACTTCGGGGGTCATTGTGCGATGACCAGAATCATTCTGGGGTCGCATGAAAGTGATCCCCAGAACAACCAGTGTCTTGGATCACATTGCAAATGGACTGCCGCCCGGGACCAGTTCTGCTTTTCGACGGTCACCGAAAATGTCCGGGAAGCGTTGCGATTCGTCGACCCGATCGAGTAACCGGCCCCCGAGAAGGCGATGTAGCGTTGACTTACTGTGATTGCGCCGAAGGAGGTGGTACTTAGCGAAGCGTAATTGGGCAATAGCGAGGACGAGCACTTCCGTCACGTCGAGTTCGACGGCCTGTTCCTGGGCGGATTCGTCGTCGAAGGCTCGTTCGAGTTTTAACTGAACGGCAGTCAGAACTGTGAGCCCATCCGTTGCAACATCCTCGGTCTCAACGAAGTGGCGGAGTGCTCCCCGATGTGCGTCTAGTTCTGATGGACTTACCGGTATCGCGAGTCGAGCGCCCGTATAGAACTCATCGTGGAGGAGGGCAGCGTCGATCCCGAGGTTCCACTCCCAGTCCAGGACTGGGCGGACAAGTTCAAGGCTCGGTTCAGAACTGGCCTCCGGCATTGTGCCGTTCAAATAATACTATGCAGACAAGCGATATATAAGCAGGTCACCTTTTGTCTGATTGCGCCAAACCTACTGTCCAGTAAAAGCGATCAACCGGCCCTTGAGATTTACATTCCGTACCGTTCAGGAAATATGCGGTTCAGTTAGAATTTGGTTCGCAATAAAAATCCCGAAACCTGTGACGGTTTTTGTTCGCCAATCGTTACGTGATACACGGCCCGAAATTCCTCGAAAGCACCCCTTGACCCCTTTTAATCAATTCTCCGAAGAATACCCTGTGAATGTCGTCTATATTGTTTGGCCAGAAGCTGTGACCTCCCTACGGTCCCTGTCATTCACGAGCATTGGTTCATTCGAGGGACTGCCAATGACGCTGAATCCTTCACTGGCGGAGGGCACCGATATATCACTATTCGCCCGACCGACTCGCTTCGTCGAAACGGGAAACATACTGCACGAGAACAAGCAGGACGCCCAGCATGACGCCCATCATAAGCATCCCATAAAGTGCGAATGTCGCCGGCGTGATCGGAAACGTGACAGGGCCCAGCGTTGCGACAGCGACCCCCTTCTGTTCCGGCAGAATTATGCCGAGGATAGCGCCCATAACTCCCGCAATACCGATGACGGCCGCATAGACGATGAGGACCACCCTCCGACCACTGGTCGTGTTGGTGTCGATCACGACCCCGTCTTCGGTCGTCGGAACGATGAGGTTTTTGGGTTCGATCACGTACAAGGGGCAATGTCCGAGAAGGAACTGTGGTTGCTCGTCCTTGGGGCGATCGCCGTGCTGATGTTCGCGACGGGGTTCATCCTGGTCCTGGGCTAGCTCGTTGTGGCGAGCAACTGGATCCACTCACCATCGGAGACGAACTCCACAGCCAGGCCCGCCCTGGTAACGATATCACAAAGTTCTGCTGCTCGATACAACGTGAACTTTCGCCGGTCGTCCACGTACGTATCACCCAGACGAGTCCCGCTCCCGCGTTTGACTGACAGCCAGAGGACTCCGTCCCCACTCAGAACCCGCCGAAACTCGCGCAGTGTTTGGGTCGCGGCCGACCGCGGAACGTGCAGGAAGGATGCGCAAGCCCAGATCCCATCTATGGTATTGTCAGCGAGCCCAAGTTTTCGCATATCCATCCTGGCGAAGGCCACAGTTGGCGCCTTCGCATTCGCGATGTCGAGGAGTTTGGGCGTCGGGTCGATACCGATGACGTCGTAGCCCCGTTTCGAAATCGTCACTGACTCCCAGCCGGGGCCACACCCCACGTCCAGGACGATCGATCCATCGACAGCATCGCAGAACCGGTCCACCTGGGCTGCAAGTGGCTCTCGGTCGTCGTGGCGCTCCCGATACTCCTCAGCCACGCGATCGTACGTCCCGATCGTTTCGGCCAGGTCGTCCATGAGCGATCACTACGAAGCGTCGTCCTTCAAACTGGATGGTCGAAGAAACCGTAAGGATGGTCCGCTGTTGTCTCGTTGCCTCACTTGGCCTCAGTCCTCAGCCTCAGGGGTGTCTGCATTCTTCTCCCCCCCGTCGGGGATAACGTCGTTCTCTTCCGTGCCCCCGTCGGTCGCGAGCAGTCGGTCGTCCTGTTTCGAACCGAGCCAGTTCCACTCCCGCGTCCGCAAATTGTCGCGCTCCAAGTTCCACGGGTCGTCGTCCTCGAGCAGTGGACTTTCGAGGTAGGACTGGACCATGTTCAATAGCCAAATTATCTGGCCGATCAGCAGGATAAGGGCCCCGGCCGTCGCGATTTGGTGGAGGTCCGTGAAGTACGACAGCGGGCCCACTGAGATTGCATCGTAGGTCGCGTACCGCCGTGGCATACCGCCGTACCCCAGCAAGAGCATCGCGAAGAACGTGAGGTTCGTTCCGACCATCGTCAGCCAGAAGTGCCACTTGCCGAGCGTCCGGCCGTACATCTTACCGGTGACGATAGGGAACCAGTAGTAGATCCCCGCGAAGACGGCGAACGCGATGCCCCCCATGATAACATAGTGGAAGTGGCCGACGACATAGTAGGTGTCGTGAAGAATCAGGTCGATCGGGATGGCTGCGAGAAACACGCCAGTCACCCCGCCAATGACGAAGTTCGCGACGAACCCGATCGAGAACAGCATTGGCGTCGTCAACCGGAGGCGGCCGTTCCACATCGTCGTTATCCAGTTAAACGTCTTGACGGCCGATGGGACGGCGATTGCTAACGAAACGGCCATGAATGAGGCGCGGATGCGCGGGTCGATGCCCGTCGTGAACATGTGGTGGGCCCACACGCCGAACGAGAGCACTCCGATCGCGAGTGTCGAATAGACGACGAATTTGAACCCGAAGAGTTTCCGTCCCGAAAATCGGGGGATTATGAAACTAATGAGCCCCATTGGTGGCAACACAAGGATGTACACTTCGGGGTGTCCGAAGAACCAGAACAGGTGTTGCCAAAGTAACGGGCTGCCGCCCTCAACCGTGAAGAAGGTCGTTGCAAAGTTCCGATCGAGCAGTAGCATGACGAGCGCACTGCCCAGCAATGGGAACGCGAACAGTATCAGTCCGGACTGGGTGAGCATCGTCCACGAGAAAATGTCCAGTCGACTCCAGCCCACCTCGTCGGCCCGTTCCGTAAAGATGGTCACGATAAAGTTGATCGCCCCCATCGTCGCCGAAACCCCGGTGAGGTGCAAGCCCAACAGCATCAAATCTGCACCCGGATTTGGGGGCCCCGTTGCGGACGGGCCGGCACCGCTGGCAACCTGTTCGGCCGCAATCGGGGGGTACATCGTCCAACTGGTCATTGCCGGTGCGATATTCCCCATGAATGGATCAAGGAAGAACCCGGCCCAGATGAGGGTGGCGCCAGGTGGGAGGAGCCAGAACGCGATAGCATTGATTCGCGGGAACGCCATATCGTCGGCGCCGATCAACAGCGGAATAAAGTAGTTCCCGAAGGCTGCAATGATTGGCGTCCCGAAGAGAAACAGCATGGTAATGCCGTGTGTCGTGAGGAGCGCATTATACGTCCCTGCGTTCAGGAAGTCGGTTGCTGGTGCGGTGAGTTCGAGACGCATGAGAACGACCGATATACCGCCCCAGGCGAACGCAAAAACCGCAAACACCGCGTACAGTATGCCAATGTCCTTATGATCGACGGTGGTCAGCCAGCGAACGAGTCCGCCCGGTTTCTCGACGTTTTCGTCCACCGTTTCCTCGCCCATAGCCCCACTGGCACCAGTCACGAGTGGGGTATAGGTCCGCCACTCCGCCACGCGTGAAAGCCACAGCGCGACGAAGAGGAGAAAGCCACCCATGAGCAGTGTCAGCAGGAGTTGGTTCCCAATAGCCATTTCTGGTATGTCTCCGGATTCCAGACTAATGAAAGTCCCGGGTCAAATTAAGGGTAGCGGCGTTCCGAAACAGCCCCCAGAAACCCGTTTATAGCCCATATAACTGGATTTTATTGATTCTGAAGTGGGAAAATTACCGTTCGAATCGAACATTAACCCCGGATATGCAGGGCACTGGTTGGAGTGACCCGAAACCGAGACCGAAATCGTGCCTATTCTTCGCCCTCGCGCCGTTTCTCGTCGCTCGCGATGGCTTTCCCGGACGCATACGTCAAGTAAGCCAGGGCAATGAACGTCACCCCGACGATTCCGATCTGAAGATACGAGTAGATGGAGGTCTCGTAACCGAATGGATCGTACACCAGAAATAGCCCAATGAAAAACAGGAGTATGGCGAGCGGAACCACGTTGACGAGGAGGTCGAGCATCGTTTCGCGGTCGAACACGCGCGTACTCATCTGTAGCTATAATGAAACCCGGAGGGCTAATAACGTGTCGGTCATCACAACAGTCGCCCCGACTCCGACTACCGTCAGATTTCGAGGCCAGTGGATCCACTTGCAAGCCAGCCGCCGATCGCCACTGCAACCGTGAGCAGAGCAGCGGTCACGATCGAGACCCCGCGGTAGGCGATCGTCCGACCCACTTCGAGTGTTTCGATGACCACAGCCACCGAGAGTGGCGCGCTTGTGTACAGGTACACGCCAGTTCCCAGCACGAAGAGGACACCGCCCAACCCAGCCAGAAGGGGCCAGGGACTACCAACGTGGCCCGATTCGGCGAGGATACCGGCGATGCTGCCAACGAACAGGAGAAGCCCGCCGACTGCCAGTGGTAATATAGCTAAGACCACCCCGACTTCCGAGAGTGCGAGCCCGATGGCCACGAACACCGGCCACGGGCTGGACTTCGATAATCCGCCGTCCAATTCCGACGTGTCTCCCATCACCCGGTGTTGAGTGCCGGGTGGGGGAAAGGTTAACGGCGGCGACAATTGAGGACAGCCTTTGGGGATCGTCGCGGATGTCTCGCATTTTGGTGCCGTTTTGGACCCATCGGACGAGGACCTCACCCAAACGATCGTGTGCCGTCGAAAAGCCGATATCCGCCTTTGCACCTCCACGTTGACCGGTGTAGGAACCGAACTCCGAATGATTCATTCCGCGAATCCTGACGTCCGTGGTGTCTCGGGGAAGGTTCGAGCGACTGGCTTGATATTGGTCGCGGTTCAACACGCGATCGGCCGTCCCGGTTACACTCAGGACCCGCAATGACGCGTCGCTAAGGTTTCGGTCACAGTAGGACGCCAGGAGCACCACTCCATCAATCCGGTCGGCTTGCCCGTTCGCATATCGACAGGCCATCGCCCCACCCAGCGAGTGGCCCCCGACGTACCACCTGTCGATGTCGGGATGATCACGAACGACTGGTCCAGCAGTCCCCTGGCCAAAAACCGCGAGGTTCATGGGCATTTTGGGGACAAACACCGTCACGTTGGCCCGACTGGCAAGCGGTGAAAGGGAATCGAGATACGCGTCTGGATGGACGCGGCCACCTGGGTAAAAGACGAGACCGACAGATGAGTCCCCGTCAGCAGGTCGAACCACGTACCCCGCCCCAAGCCGCTCCAGTTCTACGGTCGGGTCCGCTTCGACACGTTCGATCGAACTCTGGGTTCCATGATGGGACGTATCGAAGTAAGTCATCGCCAGTTCGAGCCCAAAACCGAGAATGAGAAGTCCCATCACGAACAGCACCAGAAGTCCTCGTTTCCAGTGACGCCGAATGATTTCACCAGCGCTGCCCACCCTCGCACCAACCATATCGGAGTTTCGGACGGCCCCGATAAAATACAACCGGGAATGGGACACGATCTCGGAACCACGCCGGACACTGGAACGGTATCATCGGCTCGTCATCGTGCAACACTGTCGAGCATTCTTTGGAGGCTGGGAAACGATGATCGCCCTCGCGGGCACCTTTGCAAGATTTTCAGTCCCTCATCCGACGTATTGGAGGTGCTTCCAGGAACGATTTGGCTTCAGGCCCAGTGGGATCAATTCGTGGCCAGGAGACCCTCCAGGTCCATCGCTTCGAGGAACGCTTCGGGATGTTCGACGTGGGGGAGCAGTTTCGCGTAATCGACGACAGCCAGGCGCGCACCGGCCCTCTGGGCAAGTTCGCGTCCGTCAGCCAATGGCGACGTCTCCGCCTCGCGGCCCCAAATCAGTGTCGTGGAAACGTCGAGTTCGGCCAATTCGTCGCCCAGATCGAAGGCTGGGTCGAGGTACCCGCTGACGAACGAAGCAGGGGCATACCGGGCGTTCGGTTGATGCGCCGCGCGCCACTGGTATTCAGCGAGACCGTCTGGTTGGAGCGACGGATCGTAATACGCGTGGTCCGCGTTCGAGTACCGAATCGAAACGCGACTCGTGAGAAGATTGAACAGTGCCTCCCCGAAGAATGAGGAGCGAAGCACCGTTCGGGCCCACTCCTTGCGCCCAGGAAAAGTTTCGTCGGTCGGGCAAACCAGGACCAGCCTCGAAACGGAGCCAGGATCGTCTCGTGCAGCGCCCACCGCATATGCACCTGAAAGGGAGGATGCCAGGACGATTGGGGTCTCGGTCCGATCCGCAATGAAATCACGGACGAAGGACGTGTATAACTCGGCGGAATAATAGAGTGGCGGGCGTTCTGAACGACCGTACCCCGGGAAATCCGGGGCAATCACGTGAAGGTCCTCCGCGAGACTGCTCCAGACTGCCTCGAACTCCTTGCTGGTCCCTGCCGCGTTGGGACCATGAAGGAGCAGAAGATCTGGATCGTCCGGATCACCGTGTTCGGCGAACGCGATGTCCGTGCCCCGCCAGTCGTATCGTCGGTCCCGGCCTGAAAGTGGCTGTTCCAGCGGACCCGCGTCCTGTAGACGAGCGTTGGCGAGTGCGGTTAACCCGATCCCGCCAGCGACGGCTGCGATGGACCTGGTGCGTTTCATAGACGGAAGATGGCGCCCCATCGACTTATCGCTACTGTCGGCTTACCCATCGTTCTCCAGGCAGTCCTCGATGGGGTCGATGATGTCCTCGGCTATCTTGTAGGGGTTCGTCTCGCCGGCCATGACTGCGTCGACGAGTCCGTCCATTCCTCCCTGGCGGTCGATTTCATCTTCGAGGAGACTGCTGACGTCGTTTCGAAGGAGATTCCGAATCTCCGACGCGTTTCGATCCTTGACTTTCCCCGCGAGTTCGCCGGTCTCCTGAAGAAAGTCGCGATGAGCCTGAAGGGTTTCGACCAGTTGGTCGATGCCCTCGCTTTCTGTGGCGACCGTTTCGACGATTTGGGGCGTCCACTCCTCCGGCGCGTCGGCAGCTTCTTCCCCAGTATCGTCCGACCCGAGTGCAGACTGGTCGATGCTATGGTGACCACCGCCAGCCGGCGCGCTGTAATCCCCACTCATCTGGATCATCTCGCGCAACTCCTGGACGGTTCGGTCGGCGCCTTCGAGGTCAGCTTTGTTGACGACGAACAGGTCGCCAATCTCGAGGATACCGGCCTTCAAGGTCTGGATTGCATCGCCGCTGGCGGGCGGAACGAGCACGGCGACCGTGTCGGCCGTCTTGACGACATCGACCTCGTTCTGACCGGCACCCACGGTTTCGATGAGAATCTTGTCCTTGCCGAACGCGTCGAGAGCCTTCACCGCGTCACCCGTTGCGGTCGAAAGGCCGCCAAGGTTCCCCCGCGCGCCCATCGACCGGAAAAAGACGTCCATGTCCCCGGAGTTCGAGGTCATACGAATACGATCGCCAAGGACCGCGCCTCCGGAATACGGTGAGGTTGGATCAACGGCGATAATCCCCACCGTAAGCCCCTGGTCGCGGTAGTAACTCGCCAGTTTGTCGACCAGCGTCGACTTGCCGGCGCCGGGGCTCCCGGTGAGGCCGATGATATCGGCGTGGCCGGTGTGATCGTACAGCGCCGAGATGATCTCGCGGTAGCCCGGTTCCCGGTTCTCGATTTTCGTAATAACGCGAGCCAGCGCGCGGTGGTCGCCATCGAGGAGGTCCTCGACCAGCGACGACGCGGTCGCGTTCATCGCTCCTGGACGTTCTCCCTAACGAATTCGATGGTCTCCTCCATCTCGGTACCGGGACCGAAGACCTCCGAAACCCCCTCCCCCTTGAGTTGGTCCTTGTCTTCGTCCGGGATAATTCCACCTGCAATGACGAGCGTGTCCTCGTAGGCGCCGTAGTCTTTCAGCCCGTCGATGATCTTGGGGATGAGGGCGTTGTGCGCGCCCGAGAGGATTGAAATACCCAGCACATCGACGTCCTCTTGGACGGTCGCCTGGACGATCTCCTCGGGGGACTTGTGCAGCCCCGAGTAAATGACCTCGAAGCCGGCGTCGCGAAACGCCCGCGCGATGACGTGGGCTCCGCGATCGTGGCCGTCGAGGCCGACCTTGGCTACGAGACACCGAATCGTTTCCTGTTTCTGGTCCGCGCTCATACCCAAAGGGTTCCGTCGCCGCCGATTTCACTTTATCGACTTTCCTGCACGAGCAGGGACACCTGGTCACCCGTTAGATGGGGTTCGTTTTGCCGGGAAACGGTAAGTCCATACCTATGGCCCCGTACTCATTTTCAATGGCACTGGCAAACGCGAAACGGTGGGCGAAGAAACGAACACGTGCTCTAACGGCCGTCCTGACGGTCGTCGGCTATGCGCTCGTTCTCGGAACCCTCGTCGTCGGCTTGCCGATCTACCCGGACCTCTCCACTGGAACGGTCAACCTGCTCTCGCACGCAATCGCGGGCATCAATACGACCGCGGTGGTCCTGCTCGTGCTAGGCTGGCGGTGGATCCGAATGGACGAGGTCGACAAACACCGCGCAGCCATGGGCGCTGCGTTCGGGCTCATCCTCGTCTTTCTTGTCCTGTACCTTCTCAAAACCGGGGGCGGCGGCACCAAAGCGATCGACCTCGCGATGGGTCCCATAAAGATCGCCTACCTCGGAATGCTTGCGATTCACGTCCTGCTATCGATCCTCGCGGTCCCGGTGGTTCTCTACGCGCTAATTCTTGGATCGACTCACACGCCCGCCGAACTCCGGACCGAGACGCCACACAAACGTATCGGCCGCATTGCCGCCGGATCCTGGATAGTGAGCCTGGTGCTCGGTGTCCTTACGTACGCGATGCTAAACCACATCTACGGGTACGATTTCGCCGCCGCCTGACGTCTCGGGGGATCCGCCTCCTACGCCCCACCGTCCATCCGACGGGTCCAAACCCCATCGTCACTCTCGCAAACATACACGTCGGCCTCGGTGCCAAAGCGATTCCCGTACGCGGCCGTGATGGTCCGTTCGAAGCGATCGACGGCCTCCGGCGCAACGAGGCTCACCACCGACCCGCCGAACCCCGCGCCCGTCATCCGGGAACCGTAGACGCCGTCGATACCTGCAGCAATCTCGACCACGGCATCCAATTCGTCGCAACTGACCTCGTACAGGTCCCGGAGGCTTGCATGTGACTCGGCCATCTGTGTCCCAACTTTTGCCAGATCGCCATGCTCTAGCGCCGCCGCGGCCGCCTTCACGCGCTCGTTTTCGGTCAGGACGTGCTCGACGCGCCGCTGGACCGTCTTATCGAGCGCGTCGCCGCATCGTTCGAGATCTCCCGAGGAGACGTCCCGGAGTGCCGCCACTCCGACGTCCTCGAGGCAGTCGTCGAGGGCGGCGGCGCCGCGTTCGCACTCGCGCCGGCGCTCATTGTACGCCGAATCGTCGAGGTCGTGGCGCACGTTGGTGTCAGTGACAATGATCCGGACGTCACGTCCGATGGGAATCGCCTCGAACGTCTCCTCCCGACAATCGAGAAAGAGCGCTGCGTCGGCCTCGCCGAACGCCGCCGCGAACTGGTCCATAATCCCGCAGTTGACGCCGACGAAGTCGTTCTCGGCCGCGTGACAGACTCGGACGAGCGTTTGTCGATCCACGTCCAGATCATTCACCTCGGCCAGTCCGGCAGCGACCGCGAGTTCGAACGCCGCGGAGGAGCCGAGGCCAGCCCCCATCGGGACCGTCCCCTCGACGACGAGGTCGGCGCCAGCGACGGCGTCGTCGAACTCACTCACCGCCTGTAGTTCCTGCGCCACTCCCCGGACGTGATTCGACCAGTGCGAGCCCTCACGGCGGTCGATCCGATCGAGGTTGAACGCGTCGGTGTCCTCGACGTCACGCGAGTAGACCCGGATCCGCCGATCCGCTCGGGGCCGGACGGCGACCGTCACCCGCCGGTTGACGGCGACGGGGAGGACGAACCCCTCGTTGTAGTCCGTGTGGCCACCGACGAGATTCACGCGACCGGGGGCGGACGCGACGGTCACTGGGTTAGCCTTCTCGCCGGGCCCGTCGCCGAATCGATCGCGGAGCGTCGCCTCGAGGGTCGCGACGTCCGAATCCAGATCCCCCGTCACGGTGTCTCCTCGTTCTCCAGCAGGGACCGGGCGCGCTGAACGTAACTGTTCGATTCCCAACTCCGTGCCTGGCTGATCGTCTCGAGAACGCCAAGCGCCTCCTCGGATGACAACTGTCCCGCTCGGACGAGTACCGACAACACCGTCGGCGTCGTCACGAGTCGCGTGTTGGCGAGCGACGCGTGGATCAACCCGAGGTGATTGAACTCGTCACAGCAAAACAGCCCCGCGTCGATCTCGTTCGTGAGCGTTACTGCGGCGTTTTCCCCGTCGTCAAGCGGGAACTCGTCGTCCAGCGAAACCGAACGAACGGAGACGTCGTCGCAACGGTCCAGAACCGCCGTCGCTGCCTGGCCGTGCTGGTCGTCGTACGATGCGATTTCGTGCAGTTTCTCCACGACGGTTTCAGGAACCAGTACTCGGTATTCGTCGAAACAGGTCCGGAGCGGGTCCGGGTCCCGACCGGCGGCGATGCCGAGGCTCACGAATCCGGACGTGTCGGCAACGAAATCCGTCATCTATCGCTCCGTCAGATCCTCCACGTAGTCCTCGTCCAGTTGCTGTTTCAGGACGCGGAAATTCGCCGCCTCCTCGGCACCGACCAGGGCCCTGAGTTCTTCGTAGGAGATTTCGTCGTCGTAATAGGCCGCAGCGATTTCCTGGGTGAGCGCGTCGTCCTGGGCGGCGTCCCGGAGAAATTCTCGGAGCGCGGTCACGAGGAGATCCGTCCGATCCTCCCCCAGGACCGCCGCGAGCGCGTCCGCCCGGTCGATGAGACGGTGCGGTGCGCGAAACTGTACTCGCTTCTTGTCGGAACTCATCGTGTGTACATTGTGAGCCAACTCACTTAGCGCTTGTCGTGTGTACAATGTGAGCCAGCTCAGCCGGAACGTATCGCCAGCAGATCAGTCGGTCCGTGGAATGGCGTACGCTCCGAGCGCGAACGCGACGATCGCCAATACGACGAGAACTGCCAGGCTCGGATACGGCGACGCCCCGCTCGCCCGATAGGTCGCCGCCCGCGTTCCACGGGCAAAGTAGGTGAGCGGCGAAAGGTTCACGAGCGGTTCGAACCAGCCGGGCAACAGGTCGGGAGTGACGAAGGTTTCGGAAAGGAAGAGCAACGGCAGTCCGATCGCGTTCGAAGCGGTCACGGCGCCGTCCTGGGAATCGGCGAGTCGCCCGAGGAGCGCGCCGACCCCACAGAAGAGGACGACGCCGAACGCGACGAACGGGAGAAGCAGCGGCGAGAACCCAACCTCGGCGCCCGTCAGCACGACCACGAGCCCCAGGATGAGCAGGCTCGCGAGGCCGATGATGGCCCCGTTGACGGCCGTGTGGGCGGCGAGCCACTCCGTCCGGGTGAGCGGCGTCGTCGCCAGTTTCTCGAAGCGGTTGCCCTCTCGGTTTCGAGCCACGGTACTCCCGAGACGCGAGAGCGGGGTGAACAGGACCACGACTGCAAGGTAACCTGGGACGTAGTACCCCGCGGGTTCGGTGAACAGGCCACCGCCACCAGGGTCCGTCCGCACGAGCGCCCCGAAAATGACGATCAGAATGACCGGGAAGAAAAACGTAAAAAAGACCGCCGTCCGGCGCCGGAGGAATGCATGCCAGGCGGCCGTCGCTTCGGATCGGATCCGACTGGTGCGACTCACGTCGGTTCACCCTCCTCGATGGCTCCGGTCGCGGTGGCTGGCACGGTCTTGTCGTGCGGGTCGAAGGTTTCCCCCGTTAACGAAAGGTAAACGTCCTCCAGACTCGGTTGCGACCACGACACTTCGGTGTACTCGATACCTGCAGCCTCCAGCGCGGCCACGACGTTCCCGATGGCCGTCGCTTCGACGCCGTATACTCGGAGTTCGCCGTCCGTAATTTCGGTTTCGAATTTATCGTCTGCGAGGGCATCCACCCCCTCCGACGTCGATCCCTCAACGTTGATCACCAGTCGCCGGTCGCCACCATGGTCGTCGATCAATTCGGCCGGGGACCCACGTGCGACCAGTTTGCCCTTCGCGAGGAGCCCGACCCGGTCTGCCAAGCGTTCGGCTTCGGCCATATCGTGAGTGGTCAAGAACACCGTCGTCCCGCCGGCAGCGAGGTCGGCGATCCGGTGTTGCACCGTGCGCCGCCCGGCCGGGTCGATCCCGGTGGTCGGCTCGTCGAGAAACAGGAGGTCAGGATCGTTGACCAGCGCGACCCCTAAGCATGTCCGTCGCTGCTGGCCGCCCGAGAGATTCTCGTACCGGACGTCGGCTGCGTCGACCAGGCCGACGTCCGACAATACGTCCTCGACCGACCGAACCTCGTCGTACAACCCGGCGTAGTAATCGAGGAGTTCTTGAGGGGTCAGTCGGCTATACGGACGGAATGCCTGGGGCAATACGCCCAGGCGAGAGCGGTCGACCGACGCCGGTGACGATCCGAAGAGTGCCGCGGTTCCGTCGCTCGGCTCGGTCGTCCCCGTGAGTGCCCTGACTAGCGTGGTCTTGCCGGCCCCGTTCGGGCCAATCAGGACGAACACCTCGCCGGCCTCGACTGACAGCGAAACCCCGTCGAGGGCGATGACGTCGCCGTAGACCCTCCGAACCTCGTCGGCGACCACGGTCGCTGACATGGGCTCCCATACACGTGGATCGGCTTAAGGGGCGTCGGTATCGGTCCACCTTGCCGAGCAGGTGAGCGGATCCGTCACAGGATCTCCCGGTCCCTGAGGAGGTCACACCCAACGTGCGCTCCGAACACGAGGAGTGTAAAGGCCCCCACTGATGGTCGGATACCCCACCCAACCCCGACGAGTATCACGCCGATTACGGCGTGACTCGCGATGCGGTGACGACGAAGCCGATCCGCGATCGACGCTTCGAACAGCGTCACTCGGCCCAACAGAACGTCCGGAAGGTTTCGGGCCGCCTGCCAGAAGTGCCCCCAATGCCCGACCTCGGCGCGAGCCAGGGGGAAATGGTCGAGGTCGATGAAGATGCTCAGGGCCAGGCCGTAGGCGAACAGAAGCGCCAAGAAGGGGACGGAGAGACGGGTCACACCCCATAGCGCCGCGACGCCGAATGCCGAGACGAGCGACCCAACGAACGCGTGTTCGATCGGTTGCAGGTGGAATCACTGCGTCGGTCGCCAGTACAGCAACCCGACGGTCACGACAAACACCACCGTCGAGAGGCCGTAGGACTGGCTGTAGACGCTACTTACGAGTGCTGTCGAACTCCCGGCGATCCCGCTGACGATGGTCGCGAGGACGGGCCAGGTACAGCTTACACAGGAGAGTAAGCCAATGACGCCAGACAGGGCCGCGCCAGCCGCGTCGATCGCGGTTGCATACACCAGGTACGCCAGGGCCAGGTAGCCGACGAATTTGTAGGGAATGATCGCCGCGCGGAGGAACTCTCCTTCGTAGAGGAGTGCCGGATTCCACCCTGGGGGCAGTGATTCGAGCGCAACGCGAATCCCGGCCGGAGTCGTGCCAGAGGGAACGCCGGCGGTCCCGAACAGCCCACCGAAGTAGGCCAGAACGATGAAATATCCCGTCGCGGCGCCCAATGCGATCCGCCGGTTGCGGGTCGTCGTCGGAGTCGGGCTTGTCCGCCAAACGGCCCAGAGGCCGACGTTGAGCCAAACGAACGGGTAATAGTACAATGGTTCATCGGGCACGACGCCGGTCACGAGGGTATACCCCAACAACCAGAGAATCTCGGCGTTCACGATCACAGCACCGTACAGGAGTGTCCTTTTGGCGGGACCGCGCCGACGGAGTCGACCGGCGACATCGGTTACGTTCATACCGCAATGGCATCGACGACGATTGTCACGAGGACGATGCCGAGGTACGCATTGGACGCGTGAAAAGCCCGCAGTGCGGCTGACTCGGTGCGCTCCCAGTGCAGGCGAACGATTGCCCACAGGAAGACACTTCCGAGGCCGACGCTTGCGAGCGCGTACAGCGGCCCGAGCCCGCCGACGGCCGTGAGAACCGTCGCGGCCGACAGCGTCGCCGCGAAGTACAGTGTGATGTGCTTGCGAGTGATCGCGTCGCCGCGGACGACGGGCATCATCGGGAAGCCACCACGAGCGTAGTCCTCCTTGTAAGCCAGCGCAAGGTTGTAGAAGTGTGCGGGGGTCCAGAGGAAGATCAGCCCACCCAGCGCCAAGCCTGGCACGCCGAGCGACCCTTCTACTGCAGCCCAGCCGATCAGGGCCGGAAGGGCACCCGCAGCCCCACCAATAACGGTGTTCTGAACCGTGTTGGGCTTGAGGACGAGCGTGTAGATCACGCTATAAAAGACGATAGCGGTGAGTCCAAGCCCGGCAGCAAGCAGGTTGATCGAAGCGAACAGTGCAAGCGATGCGACGGACAGGATCACACCGAACGCGACCGCGTTCCTCACGGAGACGAGGTCGACGGCAAGGGCCCGATCCGCTGTCCTGGCCATCTTCCGGTCCACGTCGCGTTCCAACACATGATTGAACGTTCCGCTCGCACCGATGGCGAGAACGCCCCCACCGAGAGTTTTCAGGATCACTCCGGGGGCCAGGTCCGGTCCCGCCGCCAGGGCCATGCTCGCGGCCGCCACCAGGCTCAACAACCACATCAGCCGAGGCTTCATCAATTCAAGATACGCGGACGCCTTGAGACGTAGTTTTGGCGTCGGTTCGTCCGGAATCTCGGGTGCCGTCGGCGCGTTCGCGTCCGGGAGCGGATCCGGATCGAGATGGGGTCCTCCATCGGCGCTATCATCGTCCTCATCAGTTCCCGTTTCCTGTTCGAGAGTCCACGCGAGCGCGAAAACCGTCGAACCGAAGATAGCGATGCCGATCGCGAGGTGGGCACCACTGATATACGGCCCAACGCCTGCTGTAGCAGCGATGGCGCCGATCCCGACCTGAACCGGGAAGAGTGTAATTGGGACCACTATGGCGTTCAGAACGCGCTGACTGGTCCCCCCACGCCACGCGACGAATCCGGTAGCCAGAAGCAACAGTCCGACGATTAGTGCGACGACGCGGTGTCCCCATGCTATAAACAGTTCCGACGGCTTGAGGGGGACTAGCCACTGCCCACCACACGCCGGCCAGGTGGAGCAAGCGCTCGACGCGTCGGTGACAGCGGTTGTCGCCCCCACGATGATGAGCAAGTACGTCCCCATCGCAGCAGTTCCGAGGAGCGCCACGAACCGGGGATGGGTCCGTACCGGCGCGGGAAAACGGTTGGTCGTCACGATCTGTGGTGAATGGTTAGTCTCCGCATACTTAGGCATCCCGCTTGGACCCCCATTTTCGGCACCCCGTACATATATAAACCCATGAAACTTAGCGTGACCTATATGAACCGTAAGTGGATGGTCGGGGGCCTGTCCATCCTGGCGGGGCTGGCGGTGGCCACCGGGCCAGTGGCGGCGGCGTCGAGTTCGACGGACCGCCTGATCTGGGGATTGAACAGCAAGCTCCTGGTTGTGGCGATCACCATCTCGATACTCGTCGAGGCGATCCTCCTCTACACGGTGCTTCGGTACCGCAACAACGACGACCCGAAGCCCACGCTGGAGAATCGCCGGTTAGAAATCACGTGGACAATCGCGACAGCACTCGTCCTCCTATTCGTTGGGGTCTCGGCGTTCACCGTCATGGCCGAACCTGACGTCACGATGCCTGGTGACGACGAGATATCAGCAGACGAAACTGAAATCGATGTGGTCGCCGAAACCTGGGCCTGGAATTTTTACTACCCCGATCATGGGAATTTCAGCACGACCAACGAGGTAATTGTTCCCGCTAACGAGACGGTGTACTTCAGTATCACGAGCGAACGGTGGATCCATTCGTTCCACGTGCCGGATATGTCGCTGAAGCAAGACGCCATGCCGGGGCAGGTCAACACGATCAGGACAGTCCCCGAAAAACCGGGCACGTATCAGGGATACTGTGCCGAATACTGTGGTGTGGGCCATTCTGGCATGATGTTCACCGTGGAAGTGGTGCCCCAAGACGAATATGAGGAGGAACTTGGCGACGCCTGTGAGAGCGCGGGCGGCACGTGGGACGCCACGAACGCAACCTGTCAAGGATGAACCGGAACGAGGGGAGGAACGATCCAGTACCGTTTCGAAAAGCCAGAACCATTTCGACACAACCGTACGCAAGGAACAACGATGACGGTGACTGAAGACACGGCGGATGATCATGGGGGCCACCACCTTCCAGCCGTGGAAGATTGGCCGCAAGGATTCGGCGAAGCGAGCTGGTGGCCGTTTATCACCTCGGTCGGGGCGGCAGGTTTCTACGTCGCCGCCGCGCTGTGGTTGTTAGGCGCCCGTTTAGAGGGCGTGGTTCCCGAATTGGCAGGGCCAGTGAGTCTGATCGGTGCCACCACCCTCTTTCTCGTCGGTTTATATGGTTGGGTGTATCATGCGTTCGTCGTCGGCTTCTGGTCCAGGGATACCGGCCCCACCGCGGCGTCGAAATTCCGTTGGGGGATGCTCCTCTTTCTGGGGACCGAAATTGCCACGTTCGGGGCGGGGTTCGTCTACTACTTCTTTATCCGGGTTCGACCGTGGGATCCGGGCGCACTTCCTCCAAACCTTCTGGGCAGTCTGGTCTTCTTGAACACCCTCCTACTGGTAACTAGCAGTGTCACGCTTCACTATTCGCACGTCGCCCTTCGTCGAGACAACCGCACGCGCTTCATCCGGCTGCTCGGGACCACGATACTCCTCGGGGCGGTCTTTATCGCCGGCCAGGCCTACGAGTACTACGAGTTCATCGTCGCTGAAAACTTCAATATCTGGGCGACAGAGGGCCTCGAACAAATCTTCGCGAGCGCGTTCTATGGCCTGACCGGCCTTCACGGCCTCCACGTCACCATGGGCGCGGTGTTGCTTGGAATCGTGTTTGTGCGGGCATTTCGGGGGCAGTATTCAGCCGACCGTCACGTTTCCGTCAGTACCGTCACGATGTATTGGCATTTCGTCGACGCTGTCTGGCTGTTCCTGGTCATAACCCTGTACGTCGGCGCCACCTTATAAGACACCGGGGGCCGCACACGGACTCATGGTTTCCTCGCGTCGCGCGCGAATTGTGGTTTCGACCGTCGCCGCGATGCTTCTGTTCCTGGCGAGCACCCAAACCGTGCTCGCCCATAGTGCCTCGCTTCGGTCAGCAAGTGACTCGCTTTCGGTGCCACAGTGGCTCGTTCTCCTGACTGGGGGCGCCGTGGTCGGAGCGTCGTTTCTGCTGGTTACCTTTGCGACGGATCGGTCGTTCGTCACGTCGATTCATGAGTGGCGGACGGTGCTTCCCCAGCGGGGACTCGACACGGCCAGGTCGATTGGCTCGACACTCGCCGTCGTGGCACTGGTCGGAGTAATCGTCGTGGGATTCGTTGGCCCGGAGACAGCAACCCGAAATCCAGCGGTGCTGGTGATCTGGGTCGGCTGGTGGGCCGGGTTCGCGATGTCCGCGTACCTGATCTCGAATGCCTGGCCGGCGGTCGACCCCCTCCGAGCAATCGCCTCACGGTTGCCCTCCGTCGGTATCGAATACCCCGAGCGATTCGGGGTCTGGCCGAGCGTCGTCGGCCTTCTGGTACTCGTCTTTGTCGAAGTCGTCACCCCGCTCGCGGACGACCCTCGATTGTTGGCAACGACGGTCGCGACCTACGCGGTGATCACCCTCGCAGGTTCCGTTGCCGTCGGTTCCCCACGCTGGTTCGCCACCGTCGACCCCGTGGCTCGCGTGTTTCGATACTACGGTCGCGTTGCCCCGATCGGTTGGGGCAGTTCAGGCTTTGAACTCAGGTTCCCTGGGATGGCCCTGACCAGACAAACGGACGTCGACGGCGCTGACGAAGTAGCCTTCGTCCTTGCGCTCGTTTGGGTGACGACGTACGACGGGTTGGTGACCACGCCGGCCTGGAGCGACGTCGCCGGTCGAATCGTCGACGCAGGGATCCCGCCGCTCGCCGTTTACGGTGGAGCCTTGGTTACGGGGTATGCCATCTTCCTCGGCGTCTATCGGATTGCCGCCCGACTCGCGCGACACACGGCGCCAACGTACCTTTCCGCCGGGACGCTCGCCAAGGGGTTTGCGTCTCCCTTGTTGGCCATTGCAGCCGGATATCACCTGGCGCACTTCCTCGGATACTTCTTGACCTTGTCACCGGCACTGGTCGCCGCAATCCGACATCCTATTGCAGGCCCGGCGGCCCCGGTGGGGCTGGTTCTCCCGGGCTGGTTCGGCGGTCTCGAATTGGCGTTCGTGCTGGTCGGGCACGTGCTGGCCATCTGGGTTGCTCATGCAATCTCGTTCGATCTCTTCCCGGACCGCTTGCAAGCCATCAGGAGTCAGTACCCGTTCATCGCCGTCATGATCGCGTATACGACCCTCAGTCTCTGGATCGTTGCTGAACCGACGCTCTCACCACCATACCTATGACACCAACTGAAACACCAGCCGATTCGCGGGCCGGACCGGAACCCAAACGTCAATACGAGTTCCCAGCCGACGTCTCCCCGCTCCGTTGCCCCCATTGCAGTCGTCCGTTCGTTGATGAACGTCAGCGTGATCTCCACGTCGGACTCCGCCATTGGGACCTCGCGAGCGACGCAGAGCACACAGCTGCCAGCCGGGCAGTCGAGGTCGAACGCGGTGACCTCCGACGATTCCGGTTGAAGGCACTGGGCGTGCTCGTCGTCCTGTACTTTGGGTTGCTTTTCACCTATTCGATCGTTACCTGAGCCTACTCCCGACCGGTCTCATCCCAGGCCGCCAACTGTTCGCCGACTCGTTCCAACACTGAGGGCATTCGACCCGTTCGGTCCAGCCATTCAGCGACTGGGCCGGATAGGAGAAAATAGAGGGCGAACGCCGCGCCGTTCCCAATGACAACGATCCAGGCCCAGATCGGAATGGCTGCGATCGAACCGTCCCAGACAGCGTACAGGAGACAGGTAAGGAACCCCCCGACGATCGAGAGTGCCCATCCGTTGAACAGATGGAGAAGACGAAAGCGGGAAACGAACGCCGTTGGGGCCATACCAAACGTATTGACTCCCAGTCTTATAACGTTTTGAAAAGGACCGAGAACAGGTCCGGGAGCGCCGTCGTGTTGGATCCGGGAACCGTGGAACGATTTCTCATCCGCCGTCGTGTCGGCAGCGATTAGTGGAGGCACCCTGTGGGGGGTCTGTGGTGCGTTCGGACTGCCGACGTGTCTGAATACCATACCGAGAAACAAGAAGTCCCGGATAACACAAAGAATTGTTTTACATACTCTCCAAATCGGGGTCAGGGATGGAAGTTTCAGTATCTACGACCGATTAATCCGCTCCTGACCGGCCCCCACCACTCAACTCAATAGCATTAATTGACCGTTTTGTCTCCACGCGAGGGACAATGGGTGCTCGGAGGTTATATCAAATAAAAATATACTACCAAGGAAAGCGGTAGGGTTCCCGGAATTCATTCGCTCGAAGGTTGGATCAACAGCAAAATATGAACGGATGAGCCAATGTGATCCGGTCGCCCTCCTGAATGACCGTTTCGAACCCGTCGAGAATTTCATTAAATCGACCGTTTACGCACACGCGAGCATACGTTTTAGTTTGCTCCCCCTCGTCGTTCTTGTACCAAGCGTCATCCAAACGGTCGGGGGTCGGGGCCCATCCAGGCGCTACCGCCTCCGTTTCGGATTCGGCAATCAGGAGGTCACTGACGTCGTATTGATTGAAAAATGCGTTGAGAAAGGCCCCCAACGTCCGCCCCTCGAAGGTGAATTCGAGCTGGTGATTCCCTAACCGCTCTCGAACGTTCCCTGTGGCGCGCACAGTGACGGTCGTGGCGGGACGATTTTCCGAAGTCCCCTGGACATTGGTCATACACGGTTGAACGCGACCAGCGTGCAGAACCTTGTTGCCGAATACGTTCGGGGTCCGGAGCCCAACTCCTGGCGGTAGCAAATACCAGTACATCAAAGCTGGAATCCCGAGAATGAATAACTGAGTACACCCGTCACCTTACTACGATCCACCCTGGGGAATTTCCAGTCACGAGGGATCTCTGACCTGTAACACGAACCGTCGGTTCGGCGGCGGAGTTACCTGGAAGACGATCTCCTTCTCGAGCGTGAAATACCGACGCCGCCCATCCTCGTACGCGGATATCACCTCGGCTGATTCCAGGGTGTCGAGGTGGTGCTTTGCGGTTGTCCCGTCCATCCCGACGAGGTCCATAAGTTCCCGGACGTACCGGTCCTGCCGAGAGAGTTCCCGAAGGATTTGGATTCGGGCCTTCGAGGCGATGAGATCGATCGCGGGCATATCCGAGTATAAGATTCCAACAAACTTTTATCTTTCTCACCCCCGATATCGTCAAATGGAGGAACGAATGATGGTCGACGCACCCGAGACGGAAACCGATGAACTGGACCGACGAACGATCACCGACGGCTACTTCGAGGAAGGCTTCTACGTCGACGCCGAGACCGCCGGCGAGTTCCTGGTCAAACTCGGCGAGCAACTCCGCGATGATTCGGCGGTAACGATTACGGGTGAAGACTGGGAACTCCCGTTCGAGGCCAGCGACGAGGTGGAACTGGAAGTCGAATTCGAAGGCGAGGAAGAGTCCGAACTCGAAATTGAGGTCGAACTGCACGGCGCACCGGACGAATCCGGGCCTGATGTCGAGTAAGGTGGCCACCATGAGCGCCAATGCCGCCCCGCAAACTGGCCCCGAACCTCACGCCGGGAGGATCGTCGAAGTGTTCGAAGGCCACTCGAAACGGGGCCTGTCCACAGGTGAGGTCGTCAGTGCCCTTCAGTTCGATCGGGACACGGTCTACACGAAGCTGCTGGAATTGACGGGTAAAGGGATCTTGGATCGTGAACGGGTCCCGGGCTGGGAGACGATCTGGTGGGTCACTGACGCCCCAGAGGGTCTCGATAGCGAACATTCACGCTGAGCCCTGCACCCTCGCGCACTTTGTCTGTACTTGTCGGTCAAACCGTTCCCAGGCAAAGTTACAGCCAATATTTCGAGGATTCGGGGACGCGTCAAACCGGAATCAGTCCCTTTTTATTTGGTCCCCGGATATCGCGGGACATGAGCTTCGAAGAGGACGATCACGTTATCCTGCACGACGAACATAGCGAGTACGAGGGCGAGGAAGGGACGATCACGCAGGTTATGGAGACCATGTTCGGCGACGAGACATATACCATTAGCTTCGAGGAGGGCCAGGAAACCGGTGTCCCTGAGGACCAACTCGAAGCCGTCCCGGAAGACGAGATTGGCGAGGAAGAATCGGACGACGAAGCGGACGAGGAATAATCCAGAGCAATGGCGAACGTCCCGTTTCACTACGTCGACCTGCGGACGTTCTGCTATGCGACGGAGGATGAAAAGCGAGTCGAGAAAGCGCTCCGGACGTTTCTACCGGAGGACTATTCGATCGACCGCGCCGAAAATGAAGGGCACCATGGCGACCGGATCGTCGTCCTCTCGGCCAGGGTCGAGAACGCTGACGACGTCCGATATGCACTCGGTCGCCTGACCGAACTTGGAAAGATCGATCGGGTGATCGACGAACTCGAGGAACGAATCGATGACAAAACCTCGTTGTTTCTCCGCCTCGATAAACAGGCTGCATACATGGAGGATGTCGAACTGGGAACCGGCATTACGCTCAGAGGCAAAGTCGAAGCATATCCAGCGACGCACCCAGCAGCCGTCGAGAACGCCCGGGAGGCGTTCAGTTCCTTGCGCGATGAGCGTCAATCGCCCGACTCGGATGAACCGCCCGACGTGGCCCAGTAAGGATTCAGAACCCCTCCCTGGGATTCGTTGCCCTTAAGTACAAGACCCGGATACGTTCAGTTGCAATACCACTGTAGGGGGAATGCCCCCGAGTCCGAGAGGGCGAAAGTGTGTCCGCGCGTCGTGGTAGCCTAGCCTGGCCCAAGGCGCTGGGTTGCTAACTCAGTGGCGCAAGCCTCCGGGGTTCGAATCCCCGCCACGACGTCGAACCGCGAGGTTCGCACCAACTACTGGAATCGTTCCAGTTCGGACGCGGGAATTCACGATTCCCACCAGATCGAATCCATACATGAGTGCAGAAGAACCACAGGACGAACCCGAAGATGACGAGGACCTTCGCTACTTCGTCCGCATCGGGCAGACGGACCTCGATGGGACGAAGTCGGTCGAACGGTCACTCACCGAGATGAACGGCATAGGTCGCCGGACCGCCCGGGTTATCGCCCAGAAGGCGGACGTCGACCGTCGGGACACGCTTGGCCGACTCGAGGACGACACGATCGACGATATCGTAGATCTCGTCCAGGAGTACGGCGAGGAGGTTCCCGACTGGATGACGAACCGGCAGAACGACTTCTTCACCGGCGAGACGACGCACGAGGTCGGGAACGATCTCGAGATGACGCGCCAGCAGGACGTCAACCGGATGCGGATGATCGACTCCTACAAAGGGATCCGCCACAACCGCGGACAGAAGGTCCGCGGGCAGCGGACCAAGTCGACCGGCCGCACCGAAGGGACGATCGGCGTCAACGTCGAGCAGATTCAGGCCGAAATGGAAGAAGATGAAGAAGCTGATGAAGGTGGTGAGCTATAATGGCGCTCGGACGCAACACCAAAGCCTACGAGACGCCAAACCACCCGTTCCAGGGGGAGCGGATCGCTTCCGAACACGATCTTATCGGGCGGTTCGGCCTCAAGAACAAGGAAGAACTCTGGCGCGCCCAGTCGGAACTCCGATCGTTCCGGCGAGAGGCCCGAGACCTGTTGGGCCTCGAAGCCCAGGGCGACGTGACGGCTGCCGAAGAGGAGGGCGCAGCGTTCCTCTCCCGCCTGCGCCGCCTTGGCATTCTCGACGAAGAGGAGGGCCTCGACGACGTCCTGTCGCTCGAGGTCGAGGACGTACTCGAGCGTCGACTCCAGACCGTGGCCTATCGAAAAGGTCTGGCGAACACGCCCAAGCAGGCCCGCCAGTTCATCACCCATGGCCACGTGACCGTCGATGGCGCACGAGTCCGCGTCCCCTCTTACAAAGTCGACGTCGACGAGGAGCCCCTCATCGAGTTCGACGACGCAAGCCCGCTGGCCGACGAACTCCACCCAGAACGAGCGGAGGGACAGTAAACCATGGCCGAGGATACTGAAGACAAGTGGGGCATCGCCCACGTGCACGCATCGTTTAACAATACCATCATTACCGTGACGGACCTGACGGGGGCGGAGACGATCGCCAAGTCGTCCGGCGGGACTGCAGTCAAACAGAACCGCGACGAGGCCTCGCCGTATGCCGCAATGCAGATGGCCGAGTCGATCGCCGACGAGATCAGAGCTGCTGGCATCGAAGGCCTCCACGTCCGCGTTCGTGGCCCCGGGGGCAACTTGCAAAAGAACCCGGGCCCGGGCGCACAGGCGACCATCCGAGCGCTCGCCCGCGCTGGCTTCGATATCGGTCGTATCGAGGACGTCACCCCGATCCCACACGACGGATCGCGAGCACCAAAGGGCAAAGGCGGCTACTGAAATGACCGAGTACGAGGTCCAGTTCATCGATCGCGACGACCGAAGCGCCCGGTTCCTCGTCAGAGGAGTCACGCCGGCGTTCGCGAACGGCGTTCGCCGGGCGATCCTGGCCGACGTACCGACGTTCTCGATCGACACCGTTCGGGTGGTCGAGAACTCCTCGGTGATGTTCGACGAGCAGATCGGTCTCCGTCTGGGACTCGTTCCGTTGACGACGCCGCTCGACGACTTCGAGATCGGCGACGAAGTGACGCTGAGCCTCGACGTCTCCGGACCGAGGTCCGCGTATTCCGGAGACCTCGTCTCTAATGACGACCTCGTGCAGCCGGCGGACGAGAACATCCCGATCATCGACCTCAAGGAAGATCAGCGACTGGAAGTCGAAGCCGATGCCGTGCTTGACGTGGGACGCGAACACGCCAAGCACCAGGGCGGCGTTGCAGTTGGGTACCGACACCTCCAGCGCGTGGAGGTCGTCGACGACCTCGACGAGTTCGCCGACGAAGACCCACAGATCCTCCGGGGAGTCATCGAGGAGGATGGCGAGTTGATTCCGACCGACGAGTTCGACCACGATCTCACGAACCGCTATGACGCCAAGGAGGTCGAGGTTCACGATGTCGAGAACGCCTTCGTGTTCGACGTCGAGACCGATGGATCGCTCTCCGTCGAGGAACTCGTCACGCGGGCTGCGGAGACGCTTGCCAAACGCGCGGAGGAACTCGAAGAAGCCGTCAAGCTATAGGAACTCACCAGTACAGATGCACCCACCGAACCACCCCCTGACGGACGATCGCCAGGCCGGGAGCGACGCGACACTCCCCGTCCACGGGCAACCGACAACCGAAAATGGTTTGAAGGGTCGAAGTGCAACTTCCGATGCCGAGAGCGCATCGGCGTGCAGGGATAGCCAAGTTAGGCCAACGGCGCAGCGTTCAGGGCGCTGTCCCGTAGGGGTCCGCAGGTTCAAATCCTGCTCCCTGCATGACTTTTCCCCGAATTCGTGGATATGAGCAGCAAGACGAACCCGAGACTTACGGATCTCATCGCCGAGTTGAAGTCCGTTGCCAGGGACGGCGGCGGCGACGTCTGGAAGGACGTCGCGGCTCGCCTCGAAAAGCCTCGCAGCACGCACGCGGAGGTCAACCTGGGGCGGATCGAGCGGTATGCTAAGGAGGACGAGACGGTCGTCGTGCCCGGGAAAGTACTGGGCAGCGGCGTCCTCCGGAAGAACGTCACGGTTGCAGCGGTCGACTTCTCGTCGACCGCCGAGACCAAGATCGAGCAGGCCGGCGAAGCGATCCGACTGGAACAGGCACTGGACGACAATCCGAGCGGCTCGAACGTGCGGGTGATTCGATGAGTTTCGCTGAATTCGACGCCGATACGATCGTTGATGCCCGGGATTGCATTCTGGGTCGCGTCGCGAGCACCGTGGCCGAACGTGCACTCGATGGCGAGCGGATCGCCGTCGTCAATGCCGAGGACGCGGTCATCACTGGCAGCGAGGAGGATGTGCTCGAGACGTACAGGAAGCGTCTGACAGTCGGCTCCGACCGGGGTCCGGCTTCAGTCAAACGGCCTGACACGATCATGCGACGGTCGATCAGGGGGATGCTTCCGCACAAGAAATCGCAGGGAAGGGAGGCGTTCGAGAACGTCCGCGTCTACGTCGGCAATCCGTACGACGAGGACGGCGAAATTCTTGAGGAAACATCCCTGGATCGACTCTCGACCATCCGTTTCGTCCAACTGGGCGACGTTTCCAAGAAACTAGGTGCTAACGTCACATGGTAACCAATACCTCAGGCAAGAAAAAGACGGCCGTTGCCCGCGCCACCGTGCGTGAGGGCGAAGGTCGGGTACGTATCAACTCCCGGCCGGTCGAGCTGGTCGAACCGGACACCGCCCGCCTGAAGATGCTGGAACCGTTCCGCATCGCAGGCGAGCAGCGTGACGACATCGACGTTCATGTGGACGTCGAAGGCGGCGGCGTAATGGGTCAGGCCGACGCAGTCCGGACTGCCATCGCACGCGGTCTCGTGGAGTTCACGGGCGATGCACAGTTGCGCGACGCCTACATGGAGTTCGACCGGTCGCTCCTCGTGAACGACGTTCGCCAATCCGAACCAAAGAAGTGGGGCGGCCCCGGCGCTCGGGCCCGTTACCAAAAATCCTACCGTTAAGATCCAACCATGATGGTACCAGTCCGGTGCTTCACGTGCGGCAACGTCGTGGGTGAACACTGGGAAGAATTCAAGGCCCGCAGCGTCGAGGGCGACGAGGACCCAGCCGAGGTGTTGGACGAGTTGGGAGTCGAGCGACATTGCTGTCGGCGGATGCTCGTCTCGCACAAGGATCTCGTTGATATCGTCGCACCCTACCAGTAATGGAACGGAAAGAGCGATACAACCGGTATGAGAAAGCCCGGATCCTTGGCGCGCGAGCGCTCCAAGTGTCCTACGGGGCACCCGTGCTCGTCGATACTGATCAGGTGGAGCCGATTCTGATCGCCGCCGAGGAATACGATGCTGGCGTGTTGCCGTTTACGGTGAGGCGGGAGGGAGAATGACGCTGATCGCAGACGTTAGACTCCGTCGTGTGCTCGACTCGCGGGGCAATCGAACCGTCGAAGCCGACGTACTCACCGAGAGCGGCGGCTTCGGGCGAGCAGCGGCCCCGTCTGGGGCGAGCACCGGCGAGCACGAGGCCATCGAACTGCCGCCAAACGAGGCCATCGCGAAGGCTCGGGAACTCGCCGTGCCCCGTTTGGTAGGAACGGTCTACGCCGGTAATCAGCGGGAAGTCGACGCCGCGTTGCATGCAGCCGATGGCACGGACGATTTCTCGGAAATCGGTGCCAATAGCGCGGTCGCCATCTCGATGGCGGCAGGAAAGGCTGGCGCCGATGTGCTCGGTGCCCCGCTGTACCAGCACCTTGGTGGGGCCTTCCGGGGCGACAATTTCCCGGTCCCACTGGGCAACGTGATCGGGGGCGGCGAACACGCCCGCGACGCCACCCATATTCAGGAGTTCCTGGCCGCCCCAATCGGTGCACCGAACGTCACCGACGCGGTTTTCGCGAACGCAGCCGTCCAGGGTCGAATCGGCGAGGAACTCGCCGACAGAGAGATTCCGGCCGGGAAAGGCGACGAAGGTGCCTGGGCGCCGTCGATCGACGACGCCGAGGCCTTCGAACTGGTGGCCGAGGCCGTCGACACCGTCGGCTCGGAGTTCGGGTTTGCGGTCGGTTTCGGCCTCGATGTAGCCGCCTCCGAACTTTACGAAGCCGGCGAGTACCACTACGGAGATCGGACGCGGGACACCGACGAACAGATCGACTACCTCACCAAACTGGTCGACGAGTACGACCTGGTCTTTCTCGAGGATCCCCTCCACGAGAACGACTTCGACGCCTTCGCCCGTTTGACGGACCGGGTGGGCGACGAAACGATAGTCTGTGGCGACGACCTGTTCGTCACTAACACCGACCGGATCGAACGCGGAATCGAGGCTCGTGCGGCCAACAGCGTCCTGATCAAGCCCAACCAGATCGGGACGCTCTCGGACGCGTTCGACGCCATCGAACTGGCGTCCGGAAACGGTATGACGCCGGTCGTCTCCCATCGGAGTGGCGAGACCGAAGACGCGACGATTGCACACCTCGCAGTGGCGGCGGACGCTCCGTTCATCAAGACGGGCGCCGTCGGCGGCGAGCGAACCGCCAAACTGAACGAACTCATTCGAATCGCGGACGACGCACTATGACAGACAACGACGCCGAACAAGAAGGGCTCGACGCTGATGAGGCCGACGTCGAGTCGGAACCGGCCGAGGAGCCGGAACCGGCCACGGAGTCGGAACCAAAGGCCGACGAGCCCGCGGCGGAATCGGACGCCGAAGCGGCCGCCGAGGCCGCCGAGGACGAAGCGGAAACGGCAACAGAGACGGAACCGGAGGACGTCGAAGAAACCGGTCCCAATCTCGACGAGGACGTCATGTCCGAGGAGGAGGCTGACCTCCTCATCCCTGTCGAGGACTACCTGGGCGCAGGGGTCCACATCGGGACCCAGCAGAAAACGAAGGATATGGACCGGTTTATCCACCGCGTCCGGACCGACGGTCTGTACGTCCTGGACGTTTCCAGGACGGACCAGCGCATCCGGACTGCGGCGGACTTCCTCTCGAATTATTCCCCAGAGCAGATCCTCGTAACCTCGAGCCGCCAGTATGGGCGGTTCCCCGCCGAGAAGTTCGCAGAGGCCGTCGGGGCCAGAGCCCGGACCGGCCGGTTCATTCCGGGCACGCTCACGAACCCCAAGTACGAGGGCTACATCGAGCCGGATGTGGTCGTGGTGACCGACCCGATTGGCGACTCCCAGGCGGTCAAGGAGGCCATCACGGTCGGTATCCCGGTTATCGCGATGTGTGACTCGAACAACTCGACGAGCAACGTCGACCTCGTGGTTCCCACGAACAACAAGGGTCGCAAGGCGCTGTCGGTCGTCTATTGGCTGCTGGCCAACGAGACGCTCGACCGGCGTGGCGCCGAACCCGCCTACGCCCTCGAGGACTTCGAGAGCGAAATCTAATTCGCCTGCCGCCGTTACGCTCCCCGGTTCCGGGGAGAGCCCAAACGGCGAAGCCCCGCGCCACAGTGCGGGGGGTACTTCACACGGGTTGGTCCTTTTCGCAGTGTTACCGACGCAGTCCCTAGCGGAGTGATTATTCCCCACGACCACTGTGCTCTGGGACAGCCAACGCCGTAGCCATTCGAAAGGCCTCTTA